>NZ_DBHIUY010000007.1:0-143591 GCF_057272215.1 Selenomonas sp. | reverse complement strand
GGCGAATTGGGCAAGTGGTACGCGGAACGCCCGAGGATTGAGGTCACGATGCAGGCGATCGAAGAGGTGCAGCATGGCGAAATGCAGGGAATGTGGCAAAGAAATTCGTTGGATTAAGACCACGGCAGGGAAAGCGATGCCCGTAGAACCGAAGCCCGTGCTGTATTGGGTAATTCCGGGAGGCGCAGCCTGCATCGTGACGCCTGAAGGCAAAGTGCTGTCCTGCGCGTTGCAGGGCGCGACGAAGGATGTTACGGGACTGGGCTACACGCCCCATTGGGCGACCTGTGCCGCGCGGCAAACGGAGAGGAAAGCGATAGCATCGGCGAAGGAAAGCACCATGCAGGAGCGTTTATTTTGAAAACGCCCTGAGGAGCGCATAGAGCGACGACTTTTCACAGGGCACACTTGATATGGGAAAGGGTATGAAAAGTCCACAGAAGCAAAACTGGGGCGAATGAGAGGGGGATGTGCATGGCAGAGAATGTGAAATATCCGCAAGACGAAGAGCCAAACGAATATCGGTATATCCATTTCGCTTGGCTCGATGAAATCGCTATGGGGCTGACGGCAGGCGCAAAGAAACATCCGGGTGAAACGTGGCGCGAAATACCGAGCGAAGAACATGTGTCGCGTGCGATTCGGCACCTGTCGATGCACTTGACGGGCGACTGCTCTGAGCCACATCTGGTCAATGCGAGTATGCGCTGCATGATGGCGTTCGCGACAGCAACAGGCGTGCGGATGCCGATGGAATGCGCAGCCGAAAAGGCGCCGCAGGTCGCCCTCACAGCAGAAGAGATGGCGATGCTGACGGATGAGACGGAAGCACATGATGAGCGAAAATCAAAGCCCATCGAGGAGGTGTGCGCCGTATGTGGCAAGGTATTTATGACGGCGTCTGTAGCGCGCAAATATTGCTCGGAAGAGTGCCGTGAAGCGGCAAAGGCGGCGTATAACAAGCGGCAATGCAAGGAGCATAAGACGAAACCCGAGAAAGAAATGTCAAAGACGAAAGAGGAGTTGTCAGCGAAGGAAGCAGAAGAAGCGCGGCGCAAAGAATCGGCGGCGCATCTTGGCGAACTGACAAAGACGGCACATGAGGCAGGCATGAGCTACGGGCAGTACATGGCAAAGAAGCGCATGGCGAAAGGAGTGACAGAGCATGGATGAGACAACGCTGAATAAAATTTTAGAAGATCATAAAGCATGGCTTGAGGACATGGGTGGTGAGCAGGCAGACTTGCGTGATGCAGACTTGCGCGGAGTATGCCTGCGCGGGGCAGACCTGCGTAAGGCGGATTTGAGTGATGCCGATCTGCGTGAGGCGGACCTACGTGAGGCGGACCTACGTGAGGCAGACCTGCGACGGGCAGACCTACGCAATGCAGACCTGCGAGGGGCAAACATATATGGAGCAGACCTACGCAATGCAGACCTGCGCGAGGCAGATTTGCGTAAGACAGGCTTGCGTGAGGCAAACATGTATGGAGCAAAAATGAGCCAAAAAATCGTACAAGTTGGACCTATCGGTAGTCGTAATGACTATACGATTTATCGCGTGGATGAAGATATTGTCCAGTGCGGATGTTGGGAAGAATATGCGGGTGGGTCACTTGCAGATTTTATCGCACGAATTAACGAGACTTATCCCGAGGACAATGAAGATGGCATGAGATACCGCCGTGAGTATCTTGCCGCGATTGCGATGTTTCAAGCGTTGCGAGAGAATTATCTTAAGGATTCACAGAGGGAGTGCATGACGAAAGGAGCGGAAGCATGAGACACGGGGGACAAAGAAGCCGCCGATTCGAGCGGCGGCAGAGAGAACGCATGGCAGAGAAGCAGTTAGTTGCCCGAGGACGTGAGGCGGCACGGAAGTTACAGCGCCAGAAGCACGGCATCGAGCTGACGCAAGAAGGGCGGCTCTCGCTGGTCTACGCCTTCCGCTACGCGCTCAAGCAGCGAGGCAGCGGATTGGATAATGTGCAAAAGGCGATGAAGCCACATCTCAAAGAATTTCGGACAGAGGTGCTCGAACATCTGGTGACGGACATCGACGTGTATTGTGCATCCGTCGCGCATATTGCAGAGAGGTACAGTCTTGCACGAAAAGAGCAGGAAGATTTTCGCGCGATGCTGGTGCGGGAGATGGAGAGGAGAAAGAGCGATGGCTGAGTTACGTGATGAAGATAGAGAATATATCTGCAGAGTGAAATCAGAGATTGAACGTCATAAAAAAATGTGTGCGACGCTCGAACAGGCGTGCAAAAATACAGTGTTGGAGATATGGCAGCAGGCTACGAAAATAGATGCATTGATGTTAGAGGCTGAAAAACCGCTAACGAATGGAGCCTTGAAAAAAGAGAACGCGGCACTGAAAGAAGAAAACGAGCGACTGAAACAAGTATTGGCAGATTGCGAGAAAAAGCGTGCTGGGGAACAGGACGGAACCATCGTCAACATGATGCGTCCGCAGCCGTGTAGAAAATTTAAGATGATTTCCACGGCGGATTGGATTACCAAACTCATGGAAGAAGTGTCAGAAGCGATACATTTTGCTGTTAAACGAGTAGAATTGGATGATGATAACGACTGGCTTGATGCTGAGAATATGTTGGCTGATAAACTAGGCGAGGAATTGACTGACGTCATTACAGTTTGTACGTCGTGGCTTGACGCATTTGGCTACGATGAAGTGGCGCGTGGCAAATTGCAGGAGAAAGTCAACGAAAAGAATCGCAAGCGGGGGTACTGGGGATGAGGAGGAGTCAAGATGGCTGAATATATTCCATGCACGAAAGCCGACCCGACAGCACGGGCGGCGATTGGAAGCACAGATAAAGGATTTCGCACAGTACAGATCATGAACTCGAAAGCCGTTCTAAAACATCGGGAAAGAACGCGGGTTTGGCAGAACTGCCTCAGTGTGAAATCGCATGGCGCATCCTCGACGCTAAATATTGGGGAGTGCCCCAACGTCGCCGTCGAATCTTTCTTGTCGCAGATTTTGCAGCCGATGGAAGATGTGCCGGAGAAATATTATTTGAGTGCGAGGGCGTGTCTGGGCATCTTGCGGAGAGCGAAAGCGCGCGGCAAGGAACTGCCCGAGGAATTGAGGATTGCGCTCGAACGACAGGCACGTATATACCTAAATGTGCAAGAACATTGACCGCACGAATGGACGAAATTCCATGTGCGGATCGTGATCCTCAGATTGTAACTGTAGGATTTGATACACAAGCAAGCATAGCGAACAATGCGCCTGCACTTGTGGAAGCTGTGCCGCCGATGACAGCGAGCAATCGCCTTGGCGTAATGGCGGCAGGCTTTATCGGTAAGGCTCCAGCGTCTGCCGGAAGCATCGGATATGGCGAAGAAACTGCACCGACATTGATAGCAGGCAAGGAGCAGCACGTCGCAATCTACGACATGACGCACGCCGATGAGGTCATGCGCTCCGTCAAAGGCGGCATCGCCCCGACGCTCAATGCACGCATGGGGACGGGCGGGAATCAAGTGCCTGTGGTGCATAGCTACTGCATCGCGGGCAACACGATAGACCGCAAGATCGAGAACGGCGGCAACGGGAAAGGCGTGTTGGAAGAAGCCGCCTATACGCTGAATACGGTTGACCGTCATGCGGTCGCTGAGATCTACGGGGCGAAGTCGTTCAGTGAGTACGAAAAGGGGCAAGTCGCTACACTCAGGGCAGCGGGCGGAAACCTTGGCGGCGGCAGTGAGAATCTGGCGCTGTCGCATTCCATCGTTCGCCGCCTCACACCGACGGAGTGCGAACGCTTGCAGGGCTTACCCGACGACTATACAGCGGGCGGCAGTGATACGGCGCGTTACAAGGCACTCGGCAACGGCATGGCGCAGCCGTGCGCGGACTATGTGATACGGCGAATCGTAGAGGTGACAGGACATGCTCAAGGAGATCGGGCTATACGGTGAGATTGATAAGGTGGCGCATTATGGCGCGTCTGCGCCTGCATGAGCCACAAGAGGGCTACTATGTGGCGTTTAGCGGCGGCAAGGACAGCTGTGTCGTGCTCGATCTCTGCCGTCGTGCAGGCGTCAAGTACGACGCGCATTACAACGTGACGACGGTTGACCCGCCTGAGTTGGTCAACTTTATCCGCGAGTTTTATCCAGAGGCTTGGGAGGGCGCAGCAAGCCGTCAAAGACGATGTGGCAGCTCATCCCCGAAAAGCGGATGCCACCGACACGAACTGTGCGTTACTGCTGCCAAGCGCTCAAAGAGGGCGGCGGCATGGGGCGGTTCGTAGTGACAGGCATCCGGCACGCGGAATCTGCCAAGCGTGCCAAGCGCAAGCTCGTCGAGACGTGCAATCGGCACAAGGCAAAACGATACCTGCACCCGATCATTGACTGGTCGGATGCGGATGTGTGGGAGTACGTCCGCACCTATGATGTGCCGTATTGTGCGCTCTATGACGAGGGGTTTAGGCGACTGGGGTGCGTCCTCTGTCCGTATCAGGGCTCAAAAGGCATGATACGCGACGCCACACGCTGGCCAAAAATCGCCAAGGCGTATGAGCGAGCGTTTCAGAGGATGCTCGACAGGCGGCGTGCTGACGGGATGCCGACGGAGTGGGAGACAGGCGCGGATGTCATGCGGTGGTGGATTGGCGCCGACCATCGCCCGCAAGAGGATGACAGGCAAATTACGTTGTTCGGCCTACGGCTGAATGAGGTTGATGTTTGACGTTTAAGGAGAAAGAACATGGATAAATACGAGGAGTTTTTGCGCCGGAAAGAAATTATCGTGCCGAGCGCGGGCATAGACGTTGAGAATATCACCATCAGCGATAAACTGTTTGATTTTCAGCGCGACATCGTGCTCTGGGCACTGAAAAAGGGGAAAGCGGCGATATTTGCAGGAACGGGACTCGGGAAAACACTTATGCAGCTCGAATGGGCACGCCACATCGGCGGCACAGTCCTCATCCTTGCGCCGCTCGCCGTGAGCAAGCAGACCATATCCGAGGGGGGGAAGTTCGGGATCGCCGTCCATCATTGCCGATCACATGAAGATGTCATAGATGGCGGGGTCAATATCACGAACTATGAACGCATGGATCGCGTCGACTTCTCGAAATTTCATGGCGTGGTACTGGATGAATCGTCCATCCTCAAGGCACAGGCGGGGAAAATCCGTACACAGCTCATCGAGTGCTGTCAACAGATTCCATACCGCCTCGCGTGCACGGCGACGCCCGCGCCAAACGACCTCATGGAACTGTGTAATCACAGCGAGTTCTTGGGGGTTATGTCCTCGAACGAGATGCTTGCCACATTCTTTGTTCACGATGGCGGAAATACGAGCAAATGGCGACTGAAACGCCATGCAGTACAGGACTTTTGGAAGTGGGTGGCAAGTTGGAGCGTCATGCTCACGAATCCTGCCGACCTCGGATATGATGGCGGGCGTTACAACCTCCCGCCGCTACGCATATCACAACATACCGTTCACACAGAGAGGCAACCCGAAGCCCTTTTTGCGATTGAGGCGCTGACCTTGCAAGAACGCCAACAGGCACGGCGTGACAGTGTACAGGATCGGGCGCGGGAATGCGCCGCACTTGTGAACGCGGACACTGATCAATGGCTCGTATGGTGCAACCTCAACAGTGAAGCCGATGCGCTGAAAGCACTCATCCCAGACGCAGTTGAGATCAGCGGGAGCGATCAGCCAGATGTAAAAGAGCGGGCGGCGGTGGATTTTGCCGCAGGGAGGATTCGCGTCCTCATCAGTAAGCCGCTTATTTTCGGCATGGGACTCAACTTTCAGCGTTGCCATAAGATGGCATTTGTTGGACTATCGGATAGCTTCGAGCAGTATTATCAGTCCGTGCGCCGTTGTTGACGGTTTGGGCAGGAGCATCCCGTCGATGTGCGAATCATCACGGCGGACACAGAAGGCGCGGTCGTCGAGAACATTCAGCGTAAGGAAAAACAGTTCAAGGAGATGCTGAGCGGAATGATCGCTGTGACGCAGAACATCACGAAGGACAATATCCGATCGACCGCACGGCAAACCACGGAATACAATCCACAGGAAATCATGACGCTGCCCGCATGGTTGAAACCGTGGGCAATGTAAGGAGGGTAACATGGAGAACGTCAAAGTATTGGGGCAAGATGCGGGGGATATGTGGCACATCTATCACGGGGACTGCGTGGAGGTCGCGCGAGGATTGCCAGAGAACAGCGTGGATTTCATCATCTTCTCGCCGCCGTTTGAAAGTCTGTATACCTACAGCAACAGTGACAGAGACATGGGAAACTGCCGCAGCAGCTTGGAGTTTGCACGCCATTTCCGTTTTTTAGCAAAGGAACTCTATCGCATCCTCACGCCGGGGCGTTGTATGAGCGTTCACTGTATGGATTTGCCACTCAGCAAACAACGGGACGGCGTGATCGGAATGCGTGATTTTTCGGGGGCGCTGGTGCGTATCTTCGAGCGGGCGGGATTCGTCATGCACACGCCGCGCGTTACCATCCGCAAAGACCCTGTGACCGCCATGCAGCGGACGAAGGCGATCGGGCTTTTGTGGAAGCAGGTCAAAAAGGACTCCTGCCTCTCGCGCATGGGGATTCCTGACTACCTACTGACCTTCCGAAAACACGGAGATAACCCAAAACCCGTACGCCACACCGACGAAGAATTCCCTGTGAAGCAGTGGCAGCAGTGGGCGGAGTGCGTATGGCACGACATCAACCCATCGAATACGCTCCAAAAGAATAGTGCAAGAGATGAAGCGGACGAACGCCACATTGCACCGCTCCAACTGCAAGTCATCGAGCGTGCCGTCACGATGTGGACGAACCCGGGGGACGTGGTATTCACGCCGTTCATGGGCATTGGCTCGGAGGCGTATCAAGCAGTCAAGATGGGACGCCGTACCATTGGGATTGAACTGAAGGACTCCTACTACGCGCAGAGTGTGAAGAATCTGCAGCGGGCAGAGTCACAGCAGTTTTCAGATCAGACGTTATTTGCATAGGAAGGCGATCCCGCCGGATATGCTCAGGATATGCTGCCAGCCGACGGACGATCCGATTATCGTTGAATCGTACATGTGACATCTGCATTTGAAGAGGACGCTAGAACAGGAGGAATCAGCGTGACAGACCACGGCGACTGCATCAAAGAAACGAAGCGCATACTGGGACAGTACAACAAGATGAAAGTCGCCGTGCAGAACCTCACGGAAGAAATCGAGGCGCGGACTGCCGCACTCCAAGGAGAATCCATCGCCATCGCCCGCTATGGAGATACGCCGACGGGCGGTACGGCGGAACTAAATGCGACGGAAGCAGCAGCGGCGAGACGCATGAGGGCGGCGGCAGACGTCGCGGAGATGGAGCAGCGCAAGCGGGACATGGAGCGAACGCTTAGGGCGGTGGATCGTGCGCTGTCGTGCCTCTCTGCGGAAGATGAGCGACTTGTGCGCGGTCGATACATCGATGGGTATGCTTGGTGGCAGGTGGCGCAAGAGGCTGGATATACGGAAAAGTATGCAAGCGAGCGCGGAAACAGGGTGCTGAGGGATGTGGCAGACATGGTATTTGGGATGGCGGTACGTCCCCTGCAAATGCGGTTGTTTGTGTGCGATGTCTGTAGATAACTTAAACGGCAGATTTTCAGGATTTTGACAGGATTTTATCAGGAGAACAGCAGGACAAATGGGCGTTTTGGTGTGGTATACTGATACCATCGAAAATTGCACACGGGCACAGGGGCGTCGCGCAGGCGGCGTCCTTTTTGTATGCGCGGGAAGCCTGCAAGACGGCAGGTGGCGCAGCGCAGATGTTGTTGTCGTTGTAACGGCATGATGTTTTCATTTTTGTAACATTTTATAAACGTGCTTTTATTGCTTTTACAAAATTGGCGGTTTTTATAAACTTAGGGAGTGTGGTGAGCATGTAGCATGGCGAACGAGGAGAACCTGAAGCCGACAACCAAACGAACCAAGAGCGAAGCAAGAGAAATCGGCAAAAAAGGCGGCATTGCGAGTGGGGCATCTCGTCGTCGAAAGAAGGCGCTCAGAACCGCGCTCAAAGAGGCGATGGCGATGCCACTCAAAGAATTACACCCGGATATGCAGGCTGCCATTATGAAAGCTGCAAAACTCGGCGATGCAGAGCTGACGGTCAGCGACGCCGTACTTGGCAGCATTATCCGTAATGCCTGCAAAGGCAACAGCCAGATGGCGAAGCTACTTCTCGACGTGCTCGGCGAAACGCCAGACGTGCGGCTCAAGGAGCGTGAGCTGAAGATGAAAGAGCGGGCGCTTGACAGCGGGCAGTTTGATACGACGCTCAACGTCACCATAAAAGCGAAGGAGGTGCAGGGCGATGAACATAGCGAAGGAGGTCAATCCTCACTTTGAGGATTTTCTTTTTGACTGGGACAGCAAGCTGTATTTTCTCGTCGGTGGTTATGGCTCGTCGAAGTCGTATCATGTCGCGCTCAAAATCGTCTTAAAGCTCCTCAGCGAGCGCAGGACGGCACTTGTGGTGCGCGAGGTGTACGATACCATACGCGACAGCTGCTTCTCGCTGTTTCGGGAGATGGTCGAGGATATGGGGCTGGACGCTATGATCACATTCAATGCCTCGCCGATGCAGATGCGCTTCCGAAACGGCAGCAAAATTGTGTTTAAGGGTATGGACAAGCCGGCAAAGCTCAAGTCCATCAACAATATAAGCCTTATCTGGGTCGAGGAGTGCAGCGAGCTCAAGTATGCGGGATTTAAGGAGCTGCTTGGGCGTTTGCGTCATCCGACTCTGCCGCTACATATCATTTTGACGACCAATCCCGTGGCGCGGTCGAACTGGACGTATCGGCACTTCTTTGAGAGCCGGGGGCTGGACGACAAGGATTTTTACCGTCGGCGCGTCATGCGTGATGGCAACATCTACTATCACCATTCCGTTGCCGACGACAATCTCTTTTTGCCGCAGGATTACATCGCACAGCTTGACGAGATGCAGGGCTACGACACTGACCTTTACCGCATCGCCCGTCTCGGGCAGTTTGGTGTCAACGGCAAGCTCGTCCTGCCACAGTTTGAGGTCATGCCGCATGATGAGGTCATGGCGGCGGTTGAAGAAATCCCAAGGAAATATCGGCGCGTCGGCATGGATTTCGGCTTTGAAACATCGTACAATGCCGTCGTGCGCATGGCGATCGACCATGAGCGTAAGTGGCTCTATCTCTATTGGGAATATTATCGCAACCACATGACGGATGACGAAACAGCGGATGCCTTGGATGAGTTCGTCAAGACGCGCGAATGCATCAAGGCGGATTCAGCAGAACCGAAGGCTATCCGCTACTACCAAAAACGCGGCTTCAACATGGTCGCGACAAAGAAGAGCAACGGCGGCAGCCGTCACTCGCGCCTTGACAATACGCGCAAGCTCAAGCGGTTTCGCCGCATCATTTGTTCAGATGCGTGCGTGCATTGTATTGAGGAGCTGCAAGACCTGACGTATGCGGCTGACCGCGACGGCGAGATCATTCCGGATGAGTTCAATCGGGATGCGCACACATTCTCAAGCTTGTGGTACGGGCTGGATGATTATGACGTGGTTGACATTAAACATAAGTTCACGAAGGAGGCTTTCGGGTTATGAGGGTGCAGACGACGAAAAATGCGCTGGAAGAACAGGACATTATGGACGTGCTCATCTGGCACGTGCAAAGCTTCCTGCCGCGTGTTCTGCGGCTGAAGGACTACTACGCGGGCAATCATGACATCTTGGGCAAGGTTCAACGCTCCAACAATGCGCCGAACAATCGCATCGTTGCGAACTACTGCGAGTATATCGCCAACATGAGCACGGGATTTTTCATGGGGCAGCCTGTCGCCTACTCGTCCGTTTCGGGCGATACGGAGGCGGTAAAGACTTTGCAGGATGTGTTCCGCTACAACGACGAGGCGGAGGGCAATCTGCAGCTTGCGGGAGAGTCGAGCGTCACGGGGGCGGCATACGAGGTGCTTTATCTCGATGCAGATGCCGAAATTCGTTTCTGCTCGATTCCTGCCGAGCAGATGATCCTTGTCACGGATTCGACGCTGGAAGAGAACCTCGCCGCCGCCATCCGTCGTTATCGCGTCTTGGGACTGGACGGCTCAAGCTACCGCGATTACGTTGACGTGTACGACGCGCAGACGGTCACGAGCTACGACTACGACGCAGGCAAGATCACACGGCGAGGCGAACCACGTCCGCACTACTTCGACGGTGTGCCCGTTATTGAGTACCCGAATAACGAGGCAAGGCGCGGTGACTTTGAGGGCGTCATGACGCTCGTTGACGCCTATAATAAGGCGCAGAGCCTGACGCTCGACGATATGGAAGACTTCACGGACGCCTATCTTATCCTCAAGGGCATGGGTGGCACAAATGCTGAGGACGTGGCAGAGCTTCGCCGCAACAAGGTCATCGCTATCGATGGGGAAGGCGGTGCCGAATGGCTCATCAAGAACCTCAACGACACCTACATCGAGAACATCAAGACGCGGCTGCAGAATGACATCCACAAGTTCAGCTCCATTCCAGACATGAGTGACGATGCTTTTGCGGGCAATGCGTCGGGCGTCGCCATCAAGTACAAGCTCATCGGCTTGGAACAGATACGAAGCCGCAAGGAGCGATGCTTCAAAAAGGGTTTGCAGAGGCGCATCGAGCTGATCGCAGGGATGCTCAAGATGAAGAGCAAGGCGGACATCGACTTCCGCGATATTGAGATCACGTTCACGGCGAACATTCCCGCCAATAACCAGGAGCAGGCGGATATTGTAAAGACGCTTTACGGCCTCGTGTCGCAGAAGCGTCTTTTGTCTCTCTTGCCTTTTGTGACCGATCCCGCCGAAGAGCTTGAGGAGCTGAAAAGAGAGCAAGAGCAGGATGGCGCGGACGACTACGACGAAATGACGGGAGGCGCAGGCCATGACGAAGAAGGCGACGCCGACGGAAACGTATTGGCAGAAGCGTCAACGAGAACTGGAAGAGGAGTGGAACAGAAAGAGCCGCCAAGAGATTGAGCGCGAGTTGAAAGCATACTATGAGCAGTCTCTCGCGCACATCGAGAAGGACATCCGGACGCTCTATCAGCGGTTCGCAACGGACAACGGAATGGACATGGCGGCTGCGCAACGGCTTCTCATGGGCAGCGAGTACCGCGTGTGGCGCATGGATTTGCAGGAGTACGTTGCGAAAATCAACGCGACGGGCGACAAGGAGCTTCTGCGCGAGCTGAACACGCTCGCTATGCGCAGCCGTATCACACGACTCGACGCGCTGCGCTCGGAAACCATCAAGGAAATGATCCGACTATCGGAAAAGACGGAACGCGCGATGAGTCGCTTCCTGCCTTCGGCATACAAGGACTTTTATTATCGCGGGCTTTACGAGATCGGCAAGACGCGAGGGCTTCGGAGTGCGGCAGGCGTTGTGGATGGCAAGCGCATTGAGGCTGTGTTGCGCATGCCGTGGAGCGGCAAGAACTACTCGGAGCGCATCTGGCACAACAACGCGAAGCTCGGCGAGACGATTCAACGTAATATCGTCGCTGCTGCTCATCGGGGCGTACCCGTGAGCGACATGGTGCGTGATGTAAGGGAGCGCATGGGTGTCGGCACGAGCGATGCGACGCGGCTTGTGCGCACGGAACTGAACTATGTGCAGAATCAGGCGGCGCTCGACTCCATCAAGGACGCGGGCATGACGTACTATCGTTTCATTGCGACGCTCGACAATCGCACATCGCCCATGTGCAGGAGCAAGGACGGCGAAGTGTTCGCAGTGGATGATGCCGAGCCGGGAACGAACATGCCTCCGCTGCATCCGAGGTGCAGGAGCATCATTTCGGGCAGTCTCTACTCCGAATACAAGCCACGCAAGGGAGCGCGCATTGCGCGTGATGAGAACGGGAAGAATATTTTTGTGCCTGCGGGTATGCGATATGAGGACTGGAAAAGTGTTTATGTGGACAAGAAACAGACTATGGGGGAGTGGAAGTCAAGTCGCCACGGTGATATACTTAGTAAAACGATATTCGGAGGCGGACCTGTGATTCATCCAGTTTGTACGATAGATCTTGCGTTATACCGTCTTGTGACACCTGACATCATGACAAATGAGGTTATTATCACGAGCGAGCGGATAGAGCATATTCGTTCTCGTCATACAGGCGATTTTGAGGAGTACAGAGACTATTTTGCCGAGATATTGCAAGCGCCAGATTATATTTTAGAGAATCAACCGCATACAGCAGAAGTGCTGAAAGAAGTTTCGCGCAATGGGAAAAAATGTAAATTGATTTTGCGGCTACAGACTAGCACCGACCCAGAAGGTTTTAAGAACGCCATTATTACGTTCTTGCACATTCGTGATAGTGAGTGGAGACGACTTCTACGGAATAAAAAAATCCTTTACAAAAAGGGAGAGGACGTGTAAAATGAAAGTATCTTAATAGTGATTTGAGGTGGGAGATTTCGTCCAGCCCACGCGCCGATGGTGAGACAGGGGAAGCCCGAGTAGATGCAGGAGAATTGGACGCCTGCCAAATTACTATTATCGGAGAGCCGCTCAGTGATGGGCGGCTTTTTGCGTGCTGGAAAGGAAGTGACACCATGGCAAACTTCAAGCTGATCTATCAGATATTGACGCTCTTGGACAAATACCTCGACCATGAGGAGCCGGATTGGTCGAAGCTCTCGGCAGAGCATTTCAAGGTCACAGAGAAGCGGTTCACGCATATCATGCTCATGCTCTACGAGGCGGGCTACATCGACGGCATCGAGCCGATAACCTTGGGCGGCAATGCGTATGACTTCAAGATGATAAACCCGTCCATCACGCTTCGCGGCATGGAGTATCTTGAAGAGAACACGACGATGAAGAAGGCATATCGGCTGCTGAAAGGCATCAAGGATATTACGCCGAGGATTTAACTGCATAGGAAAAGCACTTTGCGTATGCTGCAAGGTGCTTTTCTTATGTCTGTTTTTAGGAGGATGCGCCATGCCTGAAAGTGTAATGATTGACGCAGTACGCTACGCTGTTCGACATGTCAAAGAGCCGCTGCTTCTTGAGGGGCGCGAGTGCAACGCCGTGGTGGAATACAACACAGCGCAGATCAAGATGTTGGATGGCGGGAATATCGGCGAAGGCAACAAGGCGAAACTGCTCATGCACGAGATTGTTCATGCGATTCTCTTTGAACGTGGCTTGACTGAGCACGCGGGGGATGAAGAGCTTGTTTCGGAGCTTGCGGCGGGATTTGTGAACCTTGTACGAATGAATCCGCAACTGATGGAGTTTTTGCAAGGATAGGAGGCGCGAGTATGTGCAGCATACGGTCTCCGGCGCAAATGAGCATCGACCGAGGGAAAATGATAACGAAGGAGGATGAATATGGCAGAGGATATGTTTGATTTCGATTTGCAGCTCTTCGCGGGCGGCGATGGCGGCAGCGAGGGGAGTACGGGTGGCACGGAGGGCAATCCTGCGGGTGCGACTGACGCGGGAGGCGGTGAGAACAAGGCGACGGGCGAACCTGCGCAGGACAAGCCGGAAGATACGCAGGCGAAGATTGACGCCGCTGTTGCCGCTGCCAAGGCGAAGTGGGAGAAGGATTATCAGAAGAAGGCTGCGGCAGAGCAGAAGGAGAAAGAGCGCCTCTCGAAGCTCTCCGAGGACGAGCGCAAGGCTGCAGAGCTGGAAAACAGTCGCAAGGAGCTTGAGGCGAAGGAAGCCGAGCTGAAGAAGAAGGAACTCAAGCTTGAAATGGTTAAGGTGCTCGCCGACCGCAAGATTCCCGTGCAGTTCATGGACTACCTCATCGCCGAGGATAACGAAAGTACGCTTTCACGCATCACGGCTTTCGAGAAGGAGTTCAAGAAGGCGGTCGAGGCGGGCGTGAACGAGAAGCTCAAAGGCAAGACGCCGCCGGCTGGAGCAAGTGCCGGAAGCGCGTCGGGGGCTTCGGGCGGCGCAGGCGTGACGAACGGCTTCTTTGACGCCATCTACAAGAATCAGGTCAAGAGATAAGGAGGACATACGAAATGGGAGATACGACGTATTTGAAGGAGAATTTGCAGGGATTCGTCCCAACGCCGACGGCAGCGGAGATCATCGCGGACGTGGTGCGCGGCTCTTCGGTCATGCGGCTCTCGAAGGTGCAGCCTATGAAGTCGGAGACGCAGAAGTTTCCCGTCATGACGGAAGGACCCGGCGCGTACTGGGTCGGTGAGACGGAGCGCATCAAGACTTCGATTGCGACGTGGATTTTCCCTGAGCTTGTTGCCAAGAAGATTGGCGTCATCGTTCCGTGCAGCAAGGAGAAGCTCGAAGACACGACGACCAACGTGTTTGCGGAGATTCGCCCGTACATCGCCGAGGCGTTTTACAAGGCGATTGACGCAGCGTGCCTCTTCGGCACGAACAGCCCGTTTGCAAAGAATATCTTCGGCGTAGCTTCGACGGGCGGGCGCGTCATTGCCGAGGAGACGAATCCGAAGCTCGACCTCGACATTTCGGACGTGATGGCGCTCGTCGAGGATGGCGGTCTTGACGTCAACGGCTTCGTCGCGGGCTACGATCTCAAGAACAGCCTCCGCAAGCTGCGCGATGCGAACGGCAACCAGCTCTTCGTTACGGGCGTCGATTCGAGTACGCTCTATTCGCAGCCGATCGAGTTTGCGCGTAACGGTGCATGGGACAAGACGAAGGCGCGTGCGATTGCGGGCGACTGGAAGTATTCGATCATCGGCATCCGCGACCAGATTCAGTATGAGACGCTCAAGGAAGCTACGCTTCAGTCGGTGCAGATGGGCGACGGCAAGCCGCTGTCTCTCGCAGAGAACGACATGGTGGCAATCAAGGCGACGATGCGCCTCGGCTTCCTGCCCGTCAAGGAGACGGCGTTTGCGGCGCTCAAGCCGAAGGCGTAAGGAGGCAGCATGATGGTGTTTCAGGAGTATGAGAAAGACGGGCGGATGATTTCGGCGACGGAAACCGCTTATCGCGCCATTTACGAGGCGCAGGGGTTCAAGCCGAGGTCGCCGACCGCTTTGAAGGGGGGCAAGCGCGGTGGAAAAGCAGGAAGCGATTCGGGAGATCACGACGAAGGTGCGCCTGCTGGAAAGCAAGAGGACGCTTGACGAAGGGCTGCTCACATTCTACGTCGAGAAGCTTGTCGCGGACATCTTGGGCTATTGTCATCGCGCTGATTTTCCCGATGCGCTCATTTATTCGGCAGTTGACCTCATCCGCAAACGGTTCGCGGATGAGGATGCGTCCGCAGGCAGTGAGCTTGGTGTATCATCCAACGCGCCACTTGCGGGCGTCAAGATGGACGATACGGAGTTTAAGTTCGCCGTTTCAAACGTCGATCCGACGGGATGCCTTGCCGACCTTGATTTTGCGACGCTCAAGACGAAGCTGAATCTCTACCGCAAGGTGGTGAGCTGGGCATGAGCCTTAAAGGCGTGCTGCATCGTCTGATGTACCATGACAGAGCGGACGTGTATCGCCTCAAGAAGGTGCAGGCGCCGGATGGTTCGGACGATTATGTCGAGGATGAAACGCCTGTCTATGCCGCGCTCCCCTGCAAGCTCTCGCAAAACGGAAAGGATCTGACGACGACCAAGACGGAGCGGGCGACGAGCGTCTTTATCGACATCAGGCTCTGCTGCGACCCTGCCGTTGACATCCGCGAAAATGACCGCATCGTCATCTTGCGGCACGGGCGGCGCATGGAGTTTTTTGCAGGCGTGAGCTTTCCGTATCCGACGCATCAGGAAATCGCGCTGAGGAAGAGAGGGGAGGTTGGCAATGGGTATAGTGATTGAGGGCTTGGATGAGATGGAAAGAAAGCTCGCTGAGGCAGAGCGGCGGTATCGCGGGGCGGCAGATCGTTTCTTGAAGCAACAGGCGGAACTTCTGCTGGGGACGGTGCGCGGCAATACGCCTGTCGACACGAGCACCTTGCGCAGCGGTTGGGCAAGGACGCAGCCGGAGAACGGCGCGATCGGCGTCCACAATAACACGAAGTACGCGGCGCATGTCGAGTACGGGCACCGTATCGTCCACATGGTCAAGGGCAAGAAGGTATATACGGGCAAGACCGTCCTCGGCGTGAAGATGCTCCGAAAATCGGTGCTGCAGCAAAAAGCGATGTTTCGTGAGAATGCAAAAGCAATCTTGGAGGCGATGTTCAAATGATGGCTGCCGTTGAGATTCGTAGTGCGATTTCGGCTTTGCTGAAACAGCATTTCCCTTATGCCGTCTATTTTACGAACAACGCGAGCGCCGACAAGGGATACTTTCACGTTGAGCTTTCTCCCAAAAAGCGCATGATCGACCGCGTGATTTACGAGCGCGAGATTGATGTCATGATGGAATTGGTTCTGCCGCCCGACGCTCGCGGGCGTATCGATCGCGCGAAGCTCTACGAGGCGGTCGATACACTCGACGCGGCGCTCCTGCCCGTGCTGACGATTGGCGACCGCCATATCACGGTGCAGGAGACATCAAGCCGCATCGTCGACGAGGTGCTGCACTACAGCTTCACGTTGGACTTTGCGGACGCGATGCCCGAGGAGCCTGTAGAGCTGATGGGGGAGCTTTCCATCAACGGAGAAAGAGAAATCTAAAAGGAGGAATGACATATGCCAAACGAGGCTGAAAAGTTCGGTCTGCCACAGGTCATCATCGACTTTCGCACGAAGTCGACGACCGCCATTGCCCGCAGTGCGCGTGGCATCGGCGTGATGATCTTGAACAATGAGACGACGAACGTATCGAAGTTTTACAAGATTTCGGACAGCACGGATATTCCCGACGAGGGGCTGACCGAAAAGAATGTGGCCCTCATCAAGAAAGCGCTGTTGGGTGTGCCGTTGCGCATCTTGGTCTACACGCTTCCGATGACGGATGTTGTGTCGGGGGAAGGGACGCTGCTCAATCAGGCAGACGTATTGAAGAAGCTCCACAATATCAAGTGGAACTATATCTGCCATCCGACAGGCACGGCCCAGGATCAAGAAGACCTTGCGACTTGGGTCAAGAAGGAGCGCAATATCAAACGCAAGACGTTCAAGGCGGTCGTGGCGAACTTTGACGCAGACGATAAGGGCGTCATCAATTTCACGACAGATAACATCCGCTGCGTGAATCCCGCTTATACGGATGCATTGCAGGCGGCGAACGGCGACAAGACGAAGGTCAAGAGTTCCATCCCCGAATATCTCGTCTATACCTCGACGGAGTACACGTCGCGTATCATGGGCGTTCTCGCGGGGCTTGCGCTCGACCGTTCGGCGACGTACTACGCATTGGGAGAGGTGCACGATTGCGAGGTGTACGAGGACATCGACGACTGCATCAGCAAGGGGCAGCTTTGTCTCATCGATGAGATGGACGGCAACGGCGTCAAGATTGCGCGTGCGTGCAATTCGCTTCATACGTTCACAACGGACGTCGGGCAGGATTTCCGCTACATCAAGATCATCGAGGCGGTGGACATGATCACGGACGACATCCGTGACACGTTCAAGAATTCGTATGTGGGCAAGGTCATCAACGACTACAACCACAAAATGCTCTTCATCTCGGCGATCCTCGTCTATTTCCGCAATCTCAAGGGGAATGTGCTGGATAACTCGCCGACGGCGATCAACACGGTCGACATCGACGAGCCTGCGCAGAAGGACTACGCCATTCTGCACGGCGACGACGTGACGAAGATGACGGCGCAGCAGATTCGCGAGTACAACACGGGTACACAGGTGCTTCTCACGGGGCGCATCACACCTGTCAACGCGATGGAAGACTTGCGTATTACGTTCACGATGTAAGAGGAGGGAGGTGAAAGGATATGGCAAGAGATGTAGAGGACGTGAAGTATCGCGGTCGTAGACGCTGGAACGGCTCGCACGGGCGCGTATGGTGGGACGGCGAAATGCTGTTTGAAATCGCGAAGTTCGAGGCGAAAGTGACGGCTGACCGCGAGGACGTGCTGATCGGCAACTCGAAGGACAGCAAGATCACCTCGCTCACGGGCGAAGGCTCGTTTACGATCAAGAGTGTCATCAATCGCAATATCAACCGCTACCTTGAGGAGTGGAAGAACGGGCATGATCCGCGAGCCAGTCTCGTGGGGCTCATCGACGATCCCGATGCTGTGGACGGGCAAAAAGAACGTTGCCTAATTGATAACGTGTGGTTCAATGAATTGCTGCTCCTTTCCTTTGAGAAAGGGCAGGTCGTCGAGAAGGAGTTTACGTTCGGCTTTACGCCGGAGGATGCGAACTTCGTTGAAGTGGTGGATGCTTGACGGTCTTGAAACATCTTCCCGAAAACTCCTATGAATTGACACGTAATATAATACGTAGTATAATAATGACATAGGAGGAAGGATATGAAAAGTTATTCTTCAAAGGATGTTCTTAAGATGCTCAAAGCGGACGGGTGGTTCGAGGTCAACTGCGAAGGCGATCACCATCAGTTCAAGCATTCGACGAAGCCGGGAAAGGTGACGCTGCGCCATCCGGTCAAAGACCTGGGTGTTCGCGATTTGAAGAGCATTGAGAGACAGTCGGGGCTTAAGTTTTAAGCCATCCCCTTTTTTGGGGAAGGAGGTACGATGTTTCCGGATTTTTATCGCTATGCCGCAATTTTCAGCTACGAGAAGGACGGCGTGCACGTCGTTTTCCCTGATTTGCCCGGCTGCATCACGTTTGGCGCAGATGAAGACGAGGCCGTACGCATGGCGCGAGAGGCGCTCGCCCTGCACATCTACGGCATGGAGCAGGACGGCGACGAAATTCCGCAGCCTTCATCTTTGCGGATGTTGGCAGAGCAGGAGGACTTGCAGGAAAATGAGGTCTTTATGCTTGTGGAAGCTTTCATGCCGACGTTTCGCGAGCGAGAGAGCAAGCGGTTCGTTAAGAAAACCTTGTCCATTCCGTATTGGATGAACGCTGAGGCGGAGCGGGTCGGCTTGAACTTTTCACAGACCTTGCAGAATGCAATCGCACAAAAATTGTCTCTGGCGAAGTGAATGTAAACTGAACAAAGAAAAGCACCTTGCAGACGTGAGGTGCTTTTCTTATACGCAAAATTCTAAGGAGGAATACGAAAATGGCAGTATCTATCAAAGAACTCATCGAGAAGAAAGAAGAATTGGCAAACAGGAAGAAGCGCAAGTACGACATTGAAACGAGCGCGGGAATGATGACGGTGAAGCTTCCGACGCGCTCCTATGTGGCGGAAGTCATGAAGCTCGAAGGCTCGGATGAACTGCTGCTTCTGGATTGCATCGTCGACCCGGACCTCAAGGAAGCAGGGCTGCAGGAAGCTTATGGGTGCCTTGAGCCGACGGACATCATCGGCAAGCTCTTCGACGCGGGAGAGATTCCGGGGCTTGGGCGCAAGGTCATGGAGCTGGCAGGCTACGGACGCGACATTCGTGCGGCATTGCATGAAGACGCAAAAAACTGATCGAGGAGGACTGGGAGGCGCGTACTGCCGCCTTCCTTGTCCTCAAAGGTCATAGGTTGGACTATTTCTTTTCGCTCTCCGAGGTGGAAAAGATATTTTGCTATGAGGCGATGGCGCTTGAAGAGAAGCGCCGCATAGATGAGCTGAAGGTGCTGGCGGCGGGAAGGGGGCTGGCTCTCCAATGAGCGATTATGTATTGTCCGCTGTTTTGCGGCTCAAGGACGAGCTGACGAGCAGGACGAAAAGGGCGCAGGAAAGCCTCAACGGCGTCAAGGGTGCGGCGCAAGGTGCAGGCGGCAGTCTGAACAATTTGGAGCGCGACATGCATCGCGCAGGTTCGGCGGTCAATGAGCTGGCGGGCAGGTCGGACAGGCTGAAAAACAGTCTAAGCGGCATCCGCGGAGACTACTCGCCGACGATCCGCGTGCGCGACAACGCCTCCGGCAAAATCGGCGGCATTCGCAGCATGTTGGACAGCATATCGGGGAAGATTCACACGGTCACGGTCAACGTCCGACAGAACGGCGGCCTTTCGGGGCTGGCGAGCAAAGCGGGCAGCGCAGTATCCGGCGTCGCGGGCGGCATGATGATGGGCGCGGGGATGCAGATGGCGGGTGCGGCTGGCATCGGTTTTGGAGTCTATGATACGGTCAAGACGTACATGGATTTTGAAGCCGAAATGAAGCGAGTGCAGGCCATATCTGGTGCATCGCAAGGCGATTTTGAATCTTTGACAACCAAAGCAAAAGAAATGGGGGCGACGACACAATTTTCTGCAACGGAATCGGCACAAGCACTTGAGTATATGGCAATGGCGGGATGGAAAACGGATGAAATGCTCAGCGGCATATCGGGCATTATGTCACTTGCGGCTGCATCTGGTGAAGATTTGGGGAGCGTTTCAGATATTGTTACGGACGCTTTGACTGCTTTTGGACTAAAGGCTTCAGATTCTGCACATTTTGCGGATGTGCTCGCACAAGCAGCGTCAAACGCTAATACCAATGTGGGCATGATGGGGTATACATTTAAGTACGTTGCACCGATCGCTGGTGCATTGAAGTATTCCGTTGAAGATGTTGGGGTTTCCATCGGTCTCATGGCAAATGCCGGCATTAAAGCGGAACAGGCGGGTACATCATTACGCGCCATCATGACACGTCTTGTTGCACCGCCCAAAAAAGCAGCAAAGGCGATGGCGGCACTTGAGTTATCTGTAAAAAATGCAGATGGATCTATGAAACCTTGGAATGAAACCATGCTGGAACTGCGAGCGAAGTTTGCGGGCCTGACGGATGCAGAGAAAACACAAATGGCCGCCAGTATTGCAGGCCAAGAAGCTATGTCAGGATTTTTGGCTATGGTGAATGCATCTGATGCAGATTTTGAAAAGTTGACAGCGGCCATTGGTAATGCAGATGGTGCAGCCGACCATATGGCGAAGACAGTAAATGATAATCTCAAGGGAGATTTGAAAGCGCTTTCGTCCACATGGGAAGCATTTCAGCTGGAATTTATGGAAGGCAAGGGCAGTGAAGGACTGCGCTCTTTTGTGCAAGGCGTTCGTGACGATGTTGCAAAGTTTAAGGCCTACGTTTCCGACGGCTTCGACATCAGCGACGTGGGCAAGATTGCTATGGATGTTGTTGTGCAGCTCAAGAACAAGTTTCTTGAGCTTGACGGCGTAGGCTCGATTCTCGCGGGTGGCGCACTTGCAGCGGCTTTGTATAAGATCACGAATCTCAGCAAGAAAGCCTATAGCGGCGTCAAGGGATTCTTTACGTCTTCGGGCGGCGGCAAGACTGGACTCCCCGGTGGCGCGTCGGCGGTCTCGACCATGACAGTCCATGCGGGTACGGTCACTATCCATGCTGCGAGCGTTGCCAATGCGGGTGCGGGAGGCGGCGTCAACCTCAGCAAGGGCGGCAAGGGAACGGCTGGCGCAGGTGTGTCGGGAGTGGCTGGCGCGGCGGGAAATGCCGGGCGTGCGGGCAAGTTCCTCAAGAGCGGCGGCAAATTCCTTAAAGGCGGCGGCTGGCTCGCGGCCTTGGGTGCAGGCATCGGCATTTACGATGCGTACAGCACAAACGACGAGGCGGCAGCAGAAGCGCAATACGGCGTGGATGCCGCAATGGAGAACTACCGTGAAAAAACGAAGGATGGCTCGATGACGGAACAAGACCGTGCTGACCTCATGTCCGCGATAGACTACCAACAGAAGACTGAGGACTACAACAAGAGCCGCATGGGCGGCGCGGTAGGCTCGGGCGCCGGCTCTCTTGCAGGTGCGTGGGCTGGCGCGGAAGCTGGCGCGGCAGGCGGCGCGGCCATCGGCGCACTCTTCGGCGGCGTGGGTGCCGCACCAGGCGCAGCAATCGGCGGCGTTCTTGGCATGATTGCGGGTGGACTGGGTGGCTCGGAGCTGGGTGAAATGCTCGGCAGTGGCATCGCGGAGAATTTTGACGGTGCGGTTGAGAGCATAAAAAGCGGTTGGGACGGTTTGGCGGGATGGTTTACCGATGCTGTATGGACACCCATTTCGGATGCTGCTATTACAGGTATCAACGTGATTGTCGGTGCTGCTTCCCTTGGCTGGGATTTGATAAAACCTCATTGGGAAGAAGCCTCGGCACGGTTTGATTCCACAGTTTGGCAGCCGATCGCCAACACAGCAGAATGGGCATGGAGCAGCATTCGTGATCTCATCATCGACGCTTGTGATCGGATTTATGGCAAGTGGGAGTCTGCTTCCGAGCGGTTTAATTCCGTGGTCTGGCAGCCGATTTGCAGTTCCGTTGAAACAGTAAGGGTGGCCATCACCAGCGCGTTTGACGAGGCACTTTCCTTTGTCAAGGGCATTTGGAACGGCGTTGCCTCGTGGTTTGAGGCGAATGTCACCAATCCCATCAAGGAGAAGTTTCAAGGTCTTATCGATCTCAAGAACAAGATTGCCGATGCGGGTTCTGCTGTTACGGGGCTTACAACGAGCAATGGCACTGGGCACAATGCTATCGGCACGTCGTACTGGGGTGGTGGATGGACGGAAGTCAACGAGCACGGCGGCGAGATCATCGACCTGCCGCAGGGTTCGCGCGTCTATCCGCACGCAACGACGATGAAGATGCTCAAGGATAGCATGAGCAGCGGCGCGACAGTACCGACAACGGCGCCGCAAGTCACCGTCACAGGCAACACTTTCACGGTGCGCGAGGAAGAAGACATCGACCGCATCGCTTATCGTCTGTATCAGTTGATGTTTAAGAGCCACGTCAATATGAATGGGGGTACGCTGACATGAGCTTTCTGAGCCTATGGAATCGCGTCAATACACTCGGCGGCTACCTCCTCGGGAGCGGAGGCGACACGAAGCGGCAGGTCATATTATCAGCTGGAGAGGAAAAGTTCACGCTGCCCGTTACGCCGCGCACATACAAGGTGCAGACGGAGCAGAACAACGTTGTCGTCGACATCATCGACTTTGGCGAAGCGCAGCTTTTCGGCAATCCGAAGCTTAAGCGATTGTCGGTTTCCGCCTTTTTCCCGCATCCGAGGCACGCTTATCCTTTTGTCGTCGGCGACAAGATCGAGCCGTCGGAATGCGTTGCGAAAATCGAGAAATGGAAAGAATCGAAGAAGCCTGTGCGCGTGATTATCACCGAAAGCCCGTTTAACCTCATGATGGCGATCAAGTCCTTTGACTATCGCGAACAGGACGGTTCGCGTGACATCTACTTCGACCTCGACCTCATCGAGTGGAAAGACCTCAATACACCGATGGCGAACAACGACAAGCAGATCGACGGGGACACGGGGCTAAAGAATCGCCCCGTCGAAAGCACGCCGCCGCGCCCGGACTCCATTGAGCGTGCGCGGGACATCCTCGAAGCGAGTAAGAAAGCCTACGGCGATTTCAAGCAGTGGCGCACATTGGCACGGGGCGGCAGTCCTCTCACAACGTTTGCTTTGAAGGATATGCGCGGCGCTATTGCCAAGGACCGCACGGAATAGGAGGGATGGCATGAAAATCAAGATTGGGCAGAAAGATATCACACACCTTCTGACCTCGTGCACATGGTCGGGGTCGCGTCTGAATGTCGCACGGAAGCTCGAATACAGCTTCGTGCAGGACGATCGTGATGCGAATATCCCCGTCATCGACGTGGACAACGGCTACACTTGCTACGGTTACGACGATGCGGACAACCTCGTTTTCGAGGGCAATATCTACAGCATCGAGCGCAACAGGGCGAAGTCATCGGTGAGCGTCACAGCCTTTGACCATCTCTATGTACTGGCAAAGAGCAAGACGACGCGCAAGTTTGACAACATCACGCCTGAGGACATCACACGGCAGGTTTGCGCCGAACTTGGCGTATTGGTCGGCGACATCGCCGAGACAGGCACAGCGGTCTCCTTTATCGCCAACGCCAAGACGGGCTATCAGATCGTCCAGGGCGCGTACACCGAAGCCGCGAAGGTGACGGAGAAGAAATACCATCCCGTCATGAACGGCGCAAAGCTCGACGTGATCGAGAAGGGGACGCTCATCGAAGATTACGCGGCGGATTCTGCCGTCAACATGGAAGACAGCGTCTACAAGGAGAGCATTGAGAACCTCATCGACCAAATTCTTGTCGTCGATGAGGAAGGAAACCGCATCGATCATGTGCGAAACGATGAGCACATCAAAAAATACTCCATGTTTCAGGACGTCTACAAGCAAGACCCGAACAAGGACACGCAGACGGAAGCCAAGGCGATGCTCAAGAAGCCCGAGCGGTCGGGGCATATCACGGCGCTCGGCGACTACCGCGTGAAGTCGTCCCACTCCATCACGGTGAAGGACAGTCTCTTTAAGGGGCAGTTCTGGGTGAAGGCGGATACGCACACATTTGCGGATGGAAAGCATGAGATGAAGCTCGAACTTGAGTTTGAGAACCTCATGAATGAGGAAAAGACGGAGAAAGAAGAGGAGAAGAAGGAGAGGGGGGAGCGTCGTGGCGGAAGTGATACCGAGCGCGGAGAACTCGATGAGCAAGATGCTGGCGATCCAGCATGACATCGCCGAAGAGCATACGCCGCTTTTGCCGAGTGTCGGGAAGGTGCTGACGCCGCCGCCCGCGCTGTCCGTCGCATGGAACGATATTGTGCTTACGCCTGATAAGCTCTATCTCAATGAGTATTGGCTGCCCGGGCATACGCGCCACATCGTCGGCGAGACGGATTTTCGAGGCGGTGGCAGCGGCGATCCTGCATACGAATCGCATAACCACCCGATCGACAATGACGAGACGTGGACGGACACCTTAAAGCCCGGCGACCTCGTGAGTGTCTATCCGCAAGAGGGTGGGCAGATCTTTATCATCGAAAGCAAGCTGGTGAAACTATGAGCAGGGAGTTTCCATTTATCAGCTCGACGCGCGATGTCGTTGGAAGTGAACTGCCTCTTTTCAAGGAGTACGCGTGGGATTTCGAGCGTGACCGCTTTTTGTATGACGCGAACGGGCGACATATCCTTTTGACGGGCAACGACGCCCTTGTAGTCTGGATTTACAAAGCGCTCAAGACGGAGCGCTTTTCTTATCTTGTTTATTCGTGGCAGTACGGCATCGAGCTGAAGCCTTTTATTGGCAAGGTCATGGGCGTCGAGGAGCGGTATTCCGAACTCAAACGCGTCATCACGGAGTGCCTGATGGTCAATCCCTACATCAAGAGCATTGATTCGTATTCCTTCGTGCCGGAAAATCGCGGGGAGCTGGTGCACGTCTGTATAACGCTCACGACAATCTACGGGGAGGTGACGCTTGATGTATAGAGCTCGCGAACAGAAGGACATCCTGCGCGAAATGCAGGAATGGAGCAACACGTCTGCGAGTAAGATCGAGGGCACGTTTGAGTACGACATGCTCGCAGCCAACTCAGTGGAGTTTGCCAAAGTAGAAGTCGAGTTGGAAGAGGCGTACAAAGCGGCGTTCGCTGATACGAGCTGGGGCGAATACTTGACGAAGCGTGCCGCTGAATTTGGCGTCGTGCGAAAAGAAGCGACAAAAGCGATCGGAAAAGTCCGCGTAAAAGGCTCGGGGCGCATCGTAGCCGGAAGCCTGTTTCAAACAGAGAAGGGGGTGCGCTATCAGACGATGCGCACGGTAGACGTTGTGCAGGTCGCTGTACTTGATATAGAAGCTCTATTGCCGGGCAACATCGGCAATACGGGGGAAAATACGGTCACAAAAATCCCGATGAGCATCCCCGGCATCAATTCTGTAACCAACGAAGAGGAAATTCATGGCGGTTACGACGCAGAAACCGACGCAGCACTCTTGGAGCGCTATTTACGTGTGGTGCGGACTCCGGCGACCAGCGGCAACAAGTACCACTATCACAACTGGGCGATGAGCATCGCGGGGGTCGGTGCGTGTCGTGTCGTACCGCTTTGGAAAGGCGCGGGAACTGTGAAGATCTTGATACTGGACGCAGATTTGAAAACGGCTCCGACAGAGCTGATCGAGAAAGTTAGGGGCTATATTGAAGATGTCCGTCCGATCGGCGCGACAGTGACCGTCATGAGCCCTGCGCCTAAGCCATTGACGATCACGGCGGCTGTGGCTGGACGTTGTGATGAGGCTGCGCTCATCTCTGCGATTAACGACTACCTGAAGAAAAAGAGCTTGAGTTTAAAATATCTCTCGTCTGCACAGGTCGGGGATTTGCTGATGAACCAGCCAAGCGTGTCAGACTATGACGAGCTCTTGCTTAACGGTAAAAACAGAGTGTCGGTCAGTGAAGATCAATTGCTTTATGTGCAGGAGGTGAGATTGCATGAACTTTCAGTTTCTCCGTGAACATCCAGCAGAGCTTTCACGGTATTTGCCTGTGTTTCTGCGGCATGATGCGCATTTCAAGGCGCTGCTTAGCAGCTGCAGCGCGGAGCACGAACGCTTGCGGATGCTTTTGCAGGATGTAGTAAAACAGTTTTTTGTAGAAACCGCTACGTGGGGGCTTACTTCTTGGGAGCAGGTGCTTGCTTTGGATGCTCGCGCAAAAGACGGGTATGAGGCTCGACGTAAGCGCATCCTGCTGAAGCTGCAGGCTAGGCAAATCTCTACTGTCTCTTTTATGGAGCGGCTTGCTTCGGCATACTTCCCGCAAGGGGCGACGGTGCAGATTGAGGAACAAAACGAGCGGTATGCTTTCCGGGTCATCAGTACTGCAATCAGCAGCGATTATTCGGGATTGCTCGAAGCTCTTGAAGAGTATAAACCTGCACATCTTGCTTTGGCGTTGGATTATCTCATAGAAAGAGAAGCGCAGATCCATGTTGCCGGATATATCACAGAGTATGAGGTCGCGGATATACAAAGCGGCGGAGATGTATCGTATAAAATCGATGACACGCCTTTGTACGCTACCGGATTTGTAGATGGATTGGAAATTATAGAGATAGGAAGTGTGTGACATGGCGCAATTTCCAAAAATCCAGTTGACACAACTGGGGAAAAATATCATCCTTGCGGGACAAAATAAGCAGAAGGTCACTTTCACAAAGGTTGAACTTGGTGATGGACTCTTGGACGGGCAGTCCGTCGATGATATGACGGCACTCGTGCACAGTGTGATGAGCTTGCCTCTACAAAACTTTTTGAACAACGGCGACGGCTCGGCGCGCCTGCGTTTTGTTCTCGATAACAATAATCTTGCTAAGGGTTTTTTTAATCGTGAGATTGGCGTTTTTGCCAAAATCGATGACGGTGAAGAACAGCTTTACGCTTACACTAACGCGGGGAATCTTGCAGACTATATCCCGGGTAAGGAGAGCCCGATTTCGAGCAAGATCATCAACTTGCATATTGTCGTCGGCAATGCGATGAATTTGACAATTGTTGCGGAGAATAGCGCTTACGTCACAAAGCTGGATATGGATAGTCATAAGGCTGCTGTCGAGATTGACCATCCTGATGCCAGTGTTACAACGCCAAAGATTAGAGATGGGGCTGTGACAAGCGTAAAAATTGCCGAGCGGGCGATTGAAAAAAAGCATCTCAGAAAAGGGGGAATCGTTGCAGGTGATATAGGCGCATACTCAAAAGAGGACGTCAATAAATTGCTCGACGCCCATCGCAAGAAAACGCCGCTCGATCATCCTGACGGCAGCGTGCTGAAAAAGCATCTCGGATTTGAGGTGTACGACAAAGGCGAAGTCTATAGCAAAAACGAAATCAATCAGTCTTATCGCAAGATAGGCAATAGAATTGTAGATGGTGATGTAGACTGGAACACCTTGACCGAGGCAACGACGTATAAGATCCAAGGTGTTGTAATGGATGCTGCTCATCATGCGCCGCCGAATGAATATAACTTTGGGCTGTTGGTCGTGAATCGCTTAGAAAATGGTGCGGATGGCGAATGGCGTACCGTGCAAATCTATTTCCCACACGGCACTCGCGGTTATTGGTCGCGTATGTATAACGGTCCTGCCGATTATCGCGCCGGAAACTGGGTGGAGTGGAGATATATCCCGACGCATAACGAAGTCGAAACCATCGCGGAGCAAAAAGCGAACACGAAGGTCAGCAAGTCGGGCGATACGATGACGGGTCCTCTTAATTTCGCCGAGAATCAAAGTATGCGCACTTGCATTTTCCCGTCTCATTATTTTCATAATCTGTTTGAGAATGGTGATACTGTTTACATACACGCTTTTCCATCGCAACCAGCGGTGGACAAGCCAACAAAATTTGAATTTCGTACAGCAAATGGAGAGCAAGGAAAATGGACGGCACACACATTAAGCAGTAGTGGGTTCGCTACAACAGGTTTCATGCAAGCAGGCAAGGGCTTTGAAGGAAACCTGCGTGGTACGGCCGACAACGCAAACACCGTCGGCGATAAATCGTTGCAGTGGATTCTCGAACAGATCAACGCTGCAAAAACGGGTATTGTCGCGGGCAATCTTGAGCAAAATGGCTGGGTCAAGTTTGCGAATGGGTTGATTGTGCAGTGGGGGGTTGGTACACCATCAATATCTGAGGAGGCGCAAATAATTACATTGCCTATTGCATTTCCTAGGGCATGCCTTTGTGTGCATGTGTCAAGCAAGCTAAGCTCAGGAATTAATGCGGATGCTTGGTATCAGATTATATCACAAGCAGCCACTAAATTGGTCGTTATAAAACAACAGAGCACCACTGGAAACACAGATCCTGTTACACCCGTCTTTTTTGCTATTGGTATATAAGAGGTGGAAAAATGGAAATCGAATATCTTGCAAAATTTGACGCAGACGGACGTCGCGAAAACACCGTTGTGTCGAGCGTCCACTACGCCACCGACGAGGAGCGGCAGAAATATATTGACGACGGCTACATTTCCATCTCCGATGAGGGCTATCAGCACTACATCGGCAATCGCGGCGCGGGCGACAACGGCACGGGCTATATCCGCGACCCAAAGACAGGTAAGCCCGTCTCTGCGCCGCCTGCGCCCACCGTGAAGGAAGAGCTGCAAGAGCCGCCTGTCGACACTGAGCGCCTCGCCGTCTACGAAGCCATGACGGCGCAAGAGGAACGGCTTACGGCGCATGCAGAGCGCATCACGGCTCTGGAAGCCGCGCTCAAAGCGAAGGGGGGTGAAAGCAAATGAAGAAGTGGGCTTATATGATTCCCATCTACGCGTATCTCGTGCGTGCAGGGAAATGGGCGATCAGTGAAGAGGACAAGACCGAGGAGCAGAAAGTCGTGCCCGAGGTCTACCGCGACGACGTAGCCGCATACCTCGCTGAGCACGCGCAGAGTGCGTGAGGAACAAGAAGAGCCGCTGTAGCGATACGGCGGCTCTTACATTTACATCTAAAGGAGAGGATAAATATTGAATGGGACAGACTTCATCGCCGTCCTTCAGCGGCTGCAGGAAGGGTGGGGCGCTAAACTCGGCGTGTCGTTCGCCCTTGCGATAGCGGCGCAGGAACATGTGCAGATATTCGTGGCGTTTTTTACGCTCGTATGCCTCGATCTTGCTACAAAGTGGATCTCTCTGTCGCGACAGTATCTTACAGACCGCGGTTGGACTGCTCCGACGCTCTGGCAAGTCTTGTGGCATTTTCGGGCGGCTCGGCGTGCAGGATACATCAAAAGTGACATGATGCGCACGCGGTTCGTACCAAAAATCTTGACATATTTCGCCGTTGTCACAGCTGCCGTGCTATTAGATTTCATCCTGCTCAAGACGCATGCACCGGCATTCGCAGCGACGCTCGTAATCGGGTATTTGTCGCTGACGGAGTTCATCTCGATCTTGGAGAATATGCAGGCATCGGGAGTAGAAGAGGCAGGCGCTCTGTTTGAGCTTGCGCGTAAGCGCAGCGGTATAGGCGCCGACAAGAAGCAGGAAAGCGAAAGGAGAAATGAAAAATGAAAGTACTCATTAACGCAGGACACGCACCGAATGGCAACCCCGATCCGGGTGCGGTGGGACCGACGGGATTGCGCGAATGCGACGTCGTTTGCAATATCGCGCACATGACCGTCGACTATCTCATCAAGGCGGGCGTGCAGGCGGACTTTATCCAAGACGACAGCCTTGAAGCGATCTGCGACACGGCAAACGACGGCGACTATGACTTGCTGCTCTCGATCCATTGCAACTCGTTTGACGAGAGCGCGCACGGCATCGAAGTCTGGACATCGCGCGGCTGGACGCAAAGTGACGCCTTCGCCACGCTGCTCATGGAGCAGATGAGCGACACGTTCCCCGATCTCACCGTTCGCGCCGACTGGTCAGACGGCGACGTGGACAAAGAAGCAGGGCTGTACGTCCTTCGCAACTCGGATTGCCCGGCGGCACTCTTTGAATTGCCGTTCATCAGCAACCCCGACGAAGAGGAATGGCTGCGCGACGCCGACAATCAACATGAAGCCGCGCGTGCATTTGCAAGGGCTGTGACGGACTACGCGCAGGTATAAGCAACATGGAAAGCGCAGCTAAGGGCATCATAGGTTGGTGTCTTTGGCTGTGCAGGGGGAATAAAATGTTTAATAATGCTTTACTATTTATTAAAAAGAAGATAGAATTTGTTTATAGAATAATAGTGAGGAGAGATACTATGAACGATTCTATGTCTAATATGCCGCCAGAAAAATTACCTAAAGAAACCAAAAACAGGATCCAGAGGCGATTAGAGGAAAAAGGCGCGATGTTGCCTTGTCCTAGATGCGGAAATCAACAGTTCATGTTGGCTGACGGACTATTAGCGCCTTCCTTGCAAACAAGTATAAATGACATTGTTCTTGGAGGACGGTCGATACCTTCTGTTGTAGTTATTTGTACTCAATGTGGGTATATTAGTTTGCATGCCGTAGGTGTACTTGGGCTGATGAATGATTTAAAGGCAGAAAAAAATTATGAGTGATAAACGGTTAGCGCAAGGGCAACTTGTACATTCGGAATCCGAAGTGGTTGTGCCCAAGAGCATGGGAACCTTTTCGATGCAATCTCCAGAAATAACATACATTGATAATACGAAGCAAAATATTATTATTATTCCGGAGGAGCGACTTCAATTATATGCAATAGAATTTAAGAAAAATGTGGAGGAAAAGGCAGGTTGGGGCAGCAGTATAGGATTAAGCACATCTGTATTGATTGCCCTTTGTACATCAAATTTTCATGACCTTGGGCGAGTGGATGCTATATGGATTCAATGGGGATTTATGGCAATGTTTTCAATATCGTCTTGGATTTTTCTTAAGAAGGTAGGTATGCGCCTATATTCCCAATTCGTGAAAAAGACGACTAAGATGAATACACCGGAAGAGCTTGTACAATTGTGTAAATCTAAGAGTATTAAGCCATAAAAGCATAAATTACCAATAAAAGGACAGTTTTAGGGCTGTCTTTTTTGTTGTGGGGGATGGATAAAATGCAAAAAATGATTGACTGGATCATAAAACACAAGACGCTGCTGCTGATCGCAGCTGTTGCCGTGCTCCTCATCTGCGCCTACAACATTGGCAACCGCGCAGCGACAAAGTGGCAAGCGCAGGAAAATCCTGCCGCCGTTACACAGGAGCAGACGCAGGATGCGAAAGCTCTGCAGCAGCAGCTTGACATCTCGCGCAAGAATGCCGATGCGCTGCGCCGCGAACTTGCCGCCGCACAGGCGGGACAGCGTGCGCCTGCGGCGACATACTATGTCAATGCACCGACAGTCGAGCGGGCGGCGCAGACAGTTGAAAAGCAGATCAAGGCAGACGATCCGACGTTGCCGATGGCAGCGCGTGAGAAGTCCGATCGGACAGTAGTGACGCCAATCACGAAGGACAAAGACGGCAAGGACCTGCCGCCGGATAAGCAGAAGGTCGATGTCTACAAAGTGAACCTGAGAAAAGACCATCGCGTGAAAGCGGGTGCGACGATGATGGACGGCAAAGCATACGCCACTGTCGGTTATGAGCAGGGACGCTTTGAAGCGCTCATGCACTTTGACGGTACAAAGCCGCGCGGCGCGAGTGTGATGTACAATGTGGTCGAGTGGTGAATACGACCAGCGCATAGAACAGATAGACAAAATGCTGGATAATTACGTGTTGCGACACGGCAAAACACAAGACTTGGAAACGGCATGACACAACCCGGCATCGACTTTGTAATAAGGGAAATCGTTGAAGTCCTGAACAGATAAACGCCCAAGAAGCAGTCCCATCTTTGCTTCTTGGGCGTTCTTTTTGTCTGCATTTTGTCTGCATACGCTCAAAGATATATGCAAAAACAACAAACAGCATAAAGCATAAAATATCAATAAATCCCTTATGATTGCTGGGCTTGTGAACAACTACTGATTACTGATAAAATACTGGTCAAGAATTTGTCGAATTTAAGTAGAAGAAGCCTCATCCTTTATGCTGTGGACTGCACCCCAAAATACGGACAGTGAATAAAAATCCCTCCTGTTGTAGAATAAGAACTACAACAGGAGGGATTCGTTATGTCTTTGGAAAAGATCTTGTTAAAAATCGTTATGTTACGGTTTTTCTTGTTGTTCAAGATAACATCATCAATATTTTTGAGTGTTAACCTTCTTTCGTTAGCTTGATCGGCTGCATGATATGAAAACTCAGCACGGATGGCATCTTGACGCCACCTTCCAGATCTGCTTTTGCGCTATTGCGGTGCAGGGAAACTTGATCTTCTGGATTGCGCCTATCATGGTCTTGTTTACGCCAGCGCCAATGGCGCCGAAAGAAAAGTCCGGTCCCGCGATTTAGCTTATCTCCTCCGTTTCAATATCTTCAAATCCTTGGTTTACTGCATTCGTATACAAAGCAGATACTATCTTATCATCAACAGAAGAAATATCTACATATACACTATCTGTTACAATAACTTCTAAATAAGCTCCATTTAGCTTGTCCGTTTTTTTTTCGAGGGAAGATTTTAAGCTGAATATACCTGATACGATATAATACCTACGCGACATGAGTAATGAAAAGAAATCTTGGTTTGAAAAATACCTGAAATCAAATAAATCAACCATTTCACCGTTTATATTGTGCCATGCCTGAAGATCACCAATTATCGCTGTACCATAAACCTCCCATGTACCATCGACCATATCCTTTATGGGGGAAAGTATATGATATAAATATTGTCCCCACTCATTTGGAATGATGAAACTTATTTTTTGTATATGATTCAAATTTTTCACCTTCCTGCGAAGGCAGGCGCTTCGCCTGCTCAAGCCCCTGCTCGATATCGCGCACGCTCAAGACGTCGCCTTCGCGAAACGGGAAGAGGTTGTATGTATAGAGCGTATCACTGTCCTCGGCAAAGCGCACGGCATGAATGCGCCGATCTGCAAAACAAGGCGGAGCGTTCCTTCAGAGAGATTCTGCTCAGGGATGACGACGCGGCTTGTTGAAAAACCGCGCTGCATAAGCTCGTGGTTCATCTTGCCGATGACTTCATTGATATCCTTGAGAGCAAGCTCGCGTCCTTCATAGTCACGGGAGATGTGGCGCAGGAAATAGAACTTCCCAGAGTCATTTTCAAGCACGACCTTGGCGATGGGGAAACGAACCGTTTCATCGGCAGGGAGCGTTGAGGAAGGGAGAGGGGGCGTATCGACCTCCGTGCGTTCTTGATGCAGCCGCTCCTGCCGTGCCGCCTCCTGCGCTCGCGACTGGTCAAGCTGCTCTTGCTGTGAAAGTGGAGCAGCATTGGCGGGAGAGACGGATAGGGGGAGGATGGCTACTGCGAGTAGGAGGGCAGATGGGAGTTTGTCTGGAATCAAATAGTTTCACCACATTTCTTAGGCCGCAACTTTACACATCGAAGTTGTCATCATCATTATGCACAAAGCCTGTATTAAAAATGCGAAAATGTGCATAACGAATGGATTATCTAAATAGATACTCAAATGGCTGGAATAAAGATCCATAGACCCTAGGAGACGTGTTTTTAAAATCTCGAGATTTTAATCGTTGACATATTTCCTGTTCTTCATAAGTTAAATCGGAATGTTGGGTAAGTATTTTCATCTGGTCCTTATATACTTTTTTGTTAGCTGCTATGTTACAGAGTCCTAGAAATGGTCGTTTATCATCTATGGGTTCTGTATCGCTGTGTGTGTCAACATAGCTATTGATAACATCCACATCCTCTTTTGTTAAATCTTCGTCAAATAAAGTAATGTTGCCATGCACATAATCAATGATCCAAAAGCAATGTGTACCATACACATACAATTTCTTGTTGTTCTTTTCGTAGGTATGAACACAGTAGTCTATCACGTTGTAGTCTGAATAGGCGGTTGTTACTCTGTAATCCGTTAAGTGACCTTCTTTCCAATACGATATTTCGAAATCCCGAGGAAGTTGATATATGATAAATGGATCATAAATAATGAAGAAAAGGAGTATAAGAGTAATCCGTAAAAACATGGAAAATAGAGCGCCACATACGAACAATAGAGAGAGGCATAAGGAAATAAAAAAATTATATTTTTTCATCTTATTCACCGTTTAAATCTATATCCGTGTTAATGTCAGAATACCATTCATATGGGGGCAATATCCCCGCCTTTTGCAATTCATGAGCACCGTCATTGATTAAGGCTATAGGATTCAGCTTCCCCCAATGGTCAAAATTGTAGTAGTCTTGGAACAGTCCTTCTACATGGACTGAATTCTCACTAGTTCTAGTTATTCTTAGATTTAGTGAACCTTTTCCAGGTCCCATATGAAAATCATATGGATCGCCCGCCTCTGGACCTATGCTTATCGCACGAAACTGTGTTTCCCCTATCGGAATTTTACTTCCTATTCCTGTTACTTGTTCCTGAAAGGATTTTCCGTTTATTATCAATGAACTCATTTCAGAATCAGCGTCAAAGTGTAGAGGTTCTCCCTCTCCTTCGTATGCGTGCCTGTATAGTTCCCGCGAAAGAGGGGTGACTTCTTGTGCTACGGATGAATTAGAAGCAAGGTCATAAAACCCGCCTAATATCTTGGCTGCAGTATTGGAAGCAAGGTTAGAAAACCTGCCTGGCATCTCGGAGGCAAGGTCAGACAGCTCACCTGGTATTTCACCTATATCATCAGAAAAAATGTCAGACAGTCTGCCGGGTATTTCACTTATACCATTAGAAGAATTGGTATTGAATACGGTGTCTGCTTTTTGTTTGGCCATTATACCATCTAATACAGATTGAGCTTCTGAAGAAGACAGGTAGTCTTTAAAATCAAGTTTGCCAGTCTCTATAAGCGTACGATATTCATTCGCTTTTTTATACGTTCGTTCGTCCATACAAACAATTGCATTTAGCGTATAGTTTAATCCTTTGCTTAACCATTCATCCCGATACCTTTCGGGAATCAAATCTCTCAATATTGGGTATAGTGAGGCTGTAATTCGCTCATCGTCGCCATCTCCTGTTAAACCGTGTTGAGCATTGAAATTGCTTAATGCTGCATATCTCGCAATAATATCAATACGCCTGTCCTCATCCTCTTCACCCAATGAAAGCAGTTCATCAACAAATGTATACTGTTCTTTTCCTAACCAGTTCCATTTTGTCCCGTTTGCTGATGCAGATCCTCCCGCTAGGGTGTTCCCGCCAATGGCTTTCGCCGCAGCAGCTCCGACGATGGTGCTGATAATCTGCGCCGTACCAGGATCTATCCCCTTTAGGTTCTTGATCAGTGCCTCGTTGAGACCTGCACCGACAGCACCAGAAGCAAAGCCAGCACCCGTGATCTGGCTCATGATGCCGCCGATGATGGCATGGACGGCGATTTTCCTGCCGCTACCGTCGTCGGGGAGGTTATGCGCGAGACGGAAGGCTTCTTCGCCGAAGGCGGCGGCAAGTTCCTGCTGTTCTTCGATCTTCTGCTTGTCGAAGATACGTCCAAGCTCATTCAGCGAGTTCGCCGTATCGCGGCTCAAGGCAGAGATGTCCTGCGTGGGATTCTCGCGAATGTCGATTGTTCCCGGTGCAACGGCAGAAGTTGTCGTGCTGTTCGCATCGCCCTTGGCAGGCATGGAAAGGTTGGGGGAGAGGCCTATGGTGTTATAGACCTTGTTCTTCTCTTGTCGGCTCATCTTGTCATAGCTGCCGTAGTGGTGATACTCGGCGCCTATGCTCTTTGCGCTGTAGTCCGCACCGTTCTCCAAACCGCTGAAAGAGAACGTTCCCGTGCTGAGGCGATTCTTCTCCTTATTCGCTTCGCTTGCAATGACCGCGCCCTTGAGGTCGGTGTTCTTTTCGACGTAGATGTCGAAGCCGCCTTTTCCAACGAAGATACCGAACTGGCCTCTGGCGCTTCTATAGTGGGAGTCGATCGTTCCTCTGCCCGCTGAAAGGCCGAATGTGGGCTTGGAGAATTTTCCCGCGCGAATATCCCACGAGAGATCGAAGCCCGCCGATGTGTTCTTCTCCTCGTAGGTTTCTTTTTCCTGCAAGGTCTCGATGTTGAGATTGCTGCCGACCTTTGCAGTGACCTTATCGCCCTGTACTGTGCTGCCGAGGATGTTCGTATCCTTGCCGCTTTCGATGTGCAAGGTATCTTTTGCAGCGATCTCGGTTGGGGTATAAGTCAAGGCATTTTCCTTGCTGTTTCCCTGTGCTTTGCTTGCGTGCAGACTGAGTCCCGAGAGTCCTTGCGGGCTGAAGGAGACACCGATGCCGGCGGAGCTTGCTTCGTTCTGTGTCGTCGCGCGGTTGCTGTTTTCTCCTGCGAGCAGCTCTATGTTCTGCTTTGCTGCAAGGGCGACGTTCTTTCCTTCGACTTTAGAGCCTTGGATCGCAAGGTCACGTTCCGTTGCGGTGAGGTGAGGGATAGGTGTATTCTATTTTGTAACCTATTATTGATTTACGAGGATTATTTTTATGTGTTAAAGTTTACTCCTTTCTACGGTATATTTTTTTAACTCTCCAGTTTTGAGGTCTTTTACTGTGATGTTTATATCTGATATGGTAATAACCTCGATAAAGTAATTTAATGTAACTATTATATAGTGTATAGGCTTTTCATATTCAAATAAATCTCCCATATATTTTTTTGTAAATAAACTATACTGTCCATTGTTTATCCTATAAAGCACGTTATCGAATTCTTTCTTACGATAATGTTCAAATTCTGCATCTTCATAAGGATAAAAAAGCCAATTGCCTTCATCAACACAATGAAATGAAATATCACCGAGGAAATCTAAAGTTACTTCATACGAAATATTTTCAAGGAAAACCATTAAATCCTCAAAGTCACCTGTTTGTAAGCGCATAGAATAATTTCCTGGTGGAATCATTCCCGGATTTACTTCTATCCATTTTTCCATCGTTATTTACACCTCGTAAAATAGTTTGATCAATTTGTACTTGCAATTTACGAAAAATTAGTACCTATATTTATACACCTTCCTACTACCTGGACTTATTTCAAGAGTTGGTCCAGCACTTTTGCTTCCTCGGCGCGCAACAACGATAGTTCCATCGCTCAATGTTCCGTACAGCCCTGAGCCATATTTTGTAATAAGTTCTTTTACATTATCTGGATTCAAATTATAGAAGTCTTTTTCTGTTTGTTCATAGCCTCCGGATTTCTGCATGTTTTTTGCTCCAGATTTGCTCGTAGTGATATCTATAGCCCCCTCGTTTAAATATTCGATAGCGTCCTTTCTTGTGAATTTTTTCTCGAGGGAGCTGCTTCCTTCCGCAGCTTTGATGAAGTGTCTGCTATCATCAATCCCGTTCTGAAAAGAGTTCTTCGTAGCTATGGTGCCGTGGGCTATTAGGGCGATTCCGGCTGTGGTGGCTACGGCAGAGGTTCCGCCTGTCTCTGGTGCTAGTATAAGACCACCGAAAGACATGGTGGCTCCACCAGTGAGTTCCCGTATCGCCCCAACAAACGTCAAGGCCGTGCCTGTCAGTCTGCCGCTATGAAAGGCCAGACTATCCCGATTGTCAATGCGGTGGCCTGTTACATAGTAATAACCGCTTTGCGTGAGCCCGAAGGACATGTTGTCATCGACCGCGCTGACAGTTCCCGCTGCCCAATCGAAAAAGTTTCGTCGGAATTTACTGGAAAGGCTCTCTTTAGGATATAAGGCATCGAGGAGAGTGCCGTCGTATGCGCCAGTTTTGTATGCGTTTACCTGACCGGTTTTTTCTACGGGATGCTCTCGCAAATCATAATCGGCATAGATATCGACATAGAAAGGAGTGCTGTTTTCTGATAAGGGATCGAGCAAATGAATTTTCTTTGCATCGTTTCCGCTGTCCGCTTCGATATCCAAATCGTAGATATTGCCGTCTCGGTCTATAGTGACGGCGACTTTCCTGCCATCTTTTTTCCCGTACAAAGGCATGTATTCGTTTTCTCGCAGGGACTCATATTCCTCTGTCATCAGCTGCTCTTCCAGCTGTTGCCTTATCTCAGGGATTTTCTCATAGAGATTCCACTTCGTCCCGCTAGCCGCCGCAGTTGCACCAGCGCCTGCATTGCCGCCGACGGCTTTCGCTGCGGCGGCTCCTACAATCGCGCTGACGATTTGTGCTGTGCCGGGATCCTTGATCTTCTTGATCTCGCCGATCACAGCTTCGTTGGCACCAGCACCGATGGCACCCGAAGCAAAGCCTGCTCCCGTAATTTGGCTCATGATGCCGCCGATGATGGCGTGGACGGCGATCTTTCGGCCGCTGCCGTCGTCGGGGAGGTTATGGGCGAGTCGGAAGGCTTCTTCACCGAAGGCTTTGGCAAGTTCCTGTTGCTCTTCAATTTTTTGCTTGTCAAAGATACGTCCAAGCTCATTCAGCGAGTTCGCCGTATCGCGGCTCAAGGCAGAGATGTCCTGCGTGGGATTCTCGCGAATGTCGATTGTTCCCGGTGCAACGGCAGAAGTTGTCGTGCTGTTCGCATCGCCCTTGGCAGGCATGGAAAGGTTGGGGGAGAGGCCTATGGTGTTATAGACCTTGTTCTTCTCTTGTCGGCTCATCTTGTCATAGCTGCCGTAGTGGTGATACTCGGCGCCTATGCTCTTTGCGCTGTAGTCCGCACCGTTCTTCAAATCGCTGAAAGAGAACGTCCCTGTCGAGAGGCGGTTCTTTCCCGCCTCCGCTTCGCTTGCAATGACCGCACCCTTGAGGTCGGTGTTCTTTTCGACGTAGAATTCCTTGCTACTTTCTCCAGAAATTGGACGTAAGGCCTTTGATATATCTTTATCACTTTTTTGTAGTTGAAGTTAAGGAAGATATAGTAGTATAAGTGTTCCCGTTAGAAAAAAGTAACTTGTGAACAGAATAAACTTTACATATCCCTGATTTATGTTGTGAAAGAGTTGCAATTGATATTCTGAACAAGAATAATTGGGCATCTTAGAAAGATCACGTAGCAGTACTCGTATATATCGACGAAAAAAGATGCTTGAAAAGCCAGCGAAATAGCAGGCTGCTCCTAGAAATTCTTTAGTATATCCTAGCTCTGAGCCTCCAATCCATCCGGTTATAAGAAAAGGTAAGAAACCCTTTAAAATAAATCGCAAATGTTCGCGCTTGACTGCAGGAGTATATTGCGATTTCCATCTTAGAAATGGATAGATTCCACCTACTGCAAGAATAATGATAGAGAGCGTAAACATCCAATACCCAGGGGTGTTCTGCGTATATATTGGTGACCATAAGAGTTTCATTTTAGCTTGATACCCCCAATTATACCATTTATAATTCCACTTCGTCTTTGGCAGAACGATGCGACAATTAAACTTGCAATCTTCCCCAGTGCAGATGTAAAAATAGATGGCTGAATTTATCGGCATTTTTCTTTATTGCGTTTCTCGCGTAATAATCTCATCAAGCTTTTGACATAGTTCTAAAACAAGTCCGTCGCAGTTCTCCTTGCGTGCGATGCCTTTTTTTTCTGCGGCGGCTAGAAGACATCGGCAGTCCGTCGTGCCGTGGGCGGCGAGGAAGTCGTCAATGAGCTTCTTCGCCGTTTCCTTATCCTTGTCTGCTTTGCCGAGGATCATTAGCGCGGCGGTCAGCGTGCCGCAGGCGGATCCGTGCATCATGCCTGCGCCGAAGAAAGCGCCGAGTGCATAGGCGTCTTCTTTTTCCATGCCGATTTCGGCAGCGAAGGGTACGAGAAGCGACTGCGCACAGTTGTAGTGACGGCCGCCTGGCTCTTGACGCAGAAATTTTGCTTCTTCGAAGTGGGTCATGTGTTTTTTCCTCCTTTTCGGATGGCGTTTCCTTTATTCTACCCGCTTTTTGCCTTGGGTGCAAAGGCTTTGTTTTGACAAAGCGCATTTCGTGCAGTAGAATCGTGGTAGCAGCCTTGCCGCGCGGTTTGCGGCGGTGCATCTCAGAAAGGTTCGGAGGAATATAATGAAGATCATGGTCGGTCTTGGGAATCCCGGGGCGGAGTATGCACATACGAAACATAATGTTGGTTTTATGCTCGTCGATGCTCTGGCGGAGCGCATCGGTATCGACACTTGGCAAGAGAAGTTCAATTCTCTGATCGCAGTAGGGCGTATTGACGCGCAGAAGGTATTACTCGTCAAGCCGTTGACCTATATGAATGAAAGCGGACGTGCGGTAGGTCCTCTGCTCGATTGGTACAAGCTCGCGCCGGAGGACTTGATTGTCGCGCACGACGACATGGACATCGCGGCGGGCACGATCCGTCTGCGGCGCAAGGGAAGCGCGGGCGGACACAACGGCATCAAGTCGCTTCTCGCGCACATCGGTTCAGAGGATTTCTCTCGCGTGCGCATTGGCATCGGACGTCCTTTACCCGGCTGGACGGTCGTCAGGCATGTGCTTGCGCCGTTTCCCGCAGACGATGCGACGAAGATTCAAGCGGCGATTTCCTATTTACTGCCCGCCGTCGAGTGCATCGTGACGGATGGCATCGACATGGCGATGAACCGTTACAACCCGCGCAAGAAGAAGGTAGCGAAGCAGGAAGCGCATGAGGGGGAAGACGCGGGGAAAAGCAGCGCTGTACTACAGATCGAGAGGCAGGAGGGCGAAGCATGAAGGATGAAATACGTGCGCTCTACGCCGATGAAGATGGGGCAATCTTTGATGCGCCGGGCATCGCGGGACTGGGGCGCTCGGGCAAGCGGATCATGTCGCTCACGCCCGCCGACCTCATCCCCCTGCCCGAGTCGGCGGACTTGATGTTTCTGCCTGATCGCGCGGCGATGGGGCGGACGGCGGCGGGTGAGACGCTGCCTCTGGCGGGACGCGCCGTCGCCGCCATCCTGCCTGCAGGCTATACGCGGCTCTTCCTGCCCGCCTTTCAGCGAGAGGAAGGGGCTGAAAGGCTCGCTCTCTACGGTTACACGGCGGTCGTGTTCTATAAGGACGATCTCTATGCGGCGGCGCTCTACACCGATGAAAATACGAAATGGGATCCCGCCTACTACAATACGCGCGAGCTCAAGAAACTCGTGCGCCGTGTCGAGAAGGATCTGCCCGGCAATCGCATCGTCGAGCAGGTGGCGGGCTGCTCCTTGAAGTGGCACTGCTGCACGGCGCAGAATCTCTTTTACCGCCGCTGGGAAGCGGGCATACCGACGTCGCCCGTCTGCAACGCGAACTGCTTCGGCTGCATCTCCCTGCAGCCCGCCGAGTGCTGTCCATCGCCGCAGAGCCGCATCGCGTTCCGTCCGACGCCCGAGGAGATCGCGCAGGTCGGCATATATCACCTTTCGACTGCGCCCGATGCCATCGTGAGCTTCGGACAGGGCTGCGAGGGTGAGCCGTCGCTTGCGGCGGATGCGATCGCGGCAGCCGAGCGTCAGATTCGCGCTGCGACGAAGCGCGGGCAGATCAATATCAACACGAATGCCGGCTATACCGAGGGCATCCGAAAGATTGTCGATGCCGGACTTGACTCCATGCGTGTGAGCATCATCAGCGCCATCGAGGAGAGCTATGCGGCGTACTACCGCAGCAATTACACGCTCGCCGACGTCAAGGAGTCGATCCGCTACGCGCTTTCGCACGGCGTATATGTGTCGCTCAACATGCTCTTCTTTCCGGGCTTTAATGACCGCGCCGAAGAACTCGACGCGTGGCGCGGCTTCTTTTGCGAATTGCCCGTCAACATGGTACAGGTGCGCAACCTCAACGTCGATCCCGACGCCTTCCTTGAAATTATGCCCGAAGCGCAGGGCGAGGCGGTCGGCGCGAGAGAGTTTTTGGAACGGCTCAAGAGGGAGTTTCCGCAGCTCGTCATCGGCAGTTTCAGCCACTATGTCGAAGATTAAGAACGATTCCTCTAAAATCCATGTTCTTGACATAAGAATAAATCAATGCTATTCTTTTATAGAAATTTTATATCGTTGGATCAGGTGTCGCAAGACTTAATAGGGAATCCGGAAAAAGCCGGAGCGGTCCCGCCACTGTAGCAGCGAGCAACCCTGTAATAAGGAATCACTGATAAATTCAGCCCCCATCTTTATACATCTGGGCGACTTCATTTATCAATGCTTCTTGAGTCACTGGGGCGAATGCCTTGGGAAGGCGCAGGGGAGTGATGAACTGGAGCCAGGAGAACTGCCTGATGGACAATCGCCATTTGACCTGCGAGTGATGGGAAGGGGATTAAGGAAGCGCTGTTTGGCGTTTCTTCGGCTGCACGAACGCAATCATCCCGGCGAAATTGCCGGGAATTTTTTTGCGCCGCCCTTATGCGCCTTTTCTGCTTTGCAGGAGGGCGCTTTATTTTTGGAAAGGGTGATGTAGATGAAAGGCAAGAGACATCTGACATGGGCGGTGCTTGCGGCAATCGCGGGCATGAGCCTATCGGGCGAGGCGTATGCGGCGGAAAATGCGGCGGCAGGAAAGGAGGCAGCGAAAACGACGCAGGTGCAGGAACAAAGTGCGGAAACTGCAGAAAACAGCGGGCATGATTTGCCTGATACGCTCGTGACGGCGCAGCGCAGGCGAAAGAGTGATCTCGATACGCCCGCGACGACGACGATCATCACAGCGAAGGATATTGAAAAAGCGGGCTATCGCAACGTATTCGAGGCGATCGACCAGCAGATCGGCTCAACGAGTACATCCTATGGCGAGGCAGGGCAGGATTTCGGCTTCAGCGCCGGACGTATCACGCTGCGCGGCTACGACAGGGGCACGCTCGTCATGGTCAACGGCGTGCCGATGAACCTCAAGAATTACCCGAGTACCGAGAACATACCAGCCGCGATGGTCGAGCGCATCGAGATCGTCAAGGGCGCGGCATCGACGCTCTACGGTGCGGAGGCAATGGGCGGTGTTGTCAATATCATTCTGAAAAAACCCAAGGCGGGAGAAGAAGCAGTCAAAGCAAGTGTGACGGCAGGCAATTACTTCAAAAAGACGGAGGTATTTGTGCAAGGTGATCGCTTCATGCTCGATGTGAGCAGGGAATGGTCGAAGGAGATTCCACATTCCAACGCTTTCGGATTGGATAAGGTTTCATGGATGGATTGGTGGGTTGGCAGTGGACAAAAGAATCGTTTGAACGCGAGTGTTGCACTTACGGATGAACTTTCCTTGAATTATAATTATACAGAATCTACGATCACACGCGGCAGTACCGTTTATAAACTGGCATCAGATAAGAAGTCCCTCGTGCCCTCGAGGACGAGATATGATTATCGTTACGATGATTATCGTCATACGGCAAATCTTGTATACCAGGGCAGGGAAAATGGTATCCATGCAGTTCTTGGGTACAATTATCGCAAGGTTGATGGTTACGATTATGTCGCAATGGGAAAAAATGCTTCCAATGCCGTCTGGAACAGTGAAATTTTCGATGTACAGAAAACATGGAAGCTAGGTGATGACTCTTGGATTTTCGGCTATTCCTATCAGCGTGAGGCGGTAGACCTCACGGAGAAAAAACAGAATGCGACGCGTACGGAAAATGCGATTTATACCTCTTATAGCAAGCAGTTTACACCACGTTTTAACTTCACACTTGGCTTGCGTGGTGAATGGATCAACGATCCTGAGAAGGATCAAAATGTCTTTATGCCGCAGTTCCAAACGGATTATAAATTTGATGGGAATACAGCGTGGTACATCAATGTCGGCAGAGCATTTCAGATGCCGCCAGCGGATTATGGTATCAATGAAAAAGTTAGAGGAAGGCATTTGAATCCGCAAGGTTTACAGCCGGAAAGTGGTTGGACGTATGAAACGGGCATCAAACATCGTCATGGAAATGATACATGGAAAGCCGCCATTTACCACATGGATATGAAAAATAAGCTCGGTTGGGAGCTGAATAAGGTAACGCAGCAGTATTATGCGGCGAATAAAGGAAGTTTTCGCAATACAGGATTTGAAGTCGAATATACGAAGCGTTTCAATGAAGCGTGGCAACTTGTTTTAGGTGCGGGAGTCTCCAACCCTGAATTGAAGGATCCCTCTGGGAATAAGGGGTGGGAGCAGGCGGCAGGACGCGTCGAAGGTCTTGTCCGTGTTGATTATAAGAAGGACAAATGGCAAGGAAACTTGAACTTCAAGTTTCTCGGCGATCGCGAATATGTTGCCCCGAGGAATGGGACAGCGCAGGATATACCTGACAAGATTCAGCTCAATATGAATATTGCCTATGCTGCAGGCAGGAATGATACAGTGACTCTGGGAATCTATAATCTTTTGGACAGGAAGAATTACTCGAATAGTTCCGGTAGTCTTGATCTGCCGCTGAATTTCCGTTTGACGTATGCGCATACGTTCTGACATCGTGCGGCGCAGTGGTGCGCTGGCGCTTCTTTTTGCCGCGGGTTTCCTCTTCTGCGCCTGTGCGCGATGGGGAACGGCGACAGAAGAGGAAGAGGGAGAGTTTTTCCGCGGCGTCGATGATATGGGGACGGAGATAGTGCTGCACAAAAAGCCGCAGCGCATCGTGTCGCTCAATCTCGGCACGGATGAAATCCTGCTCGCGCTCGCGCCGCCCGAACAGATTGCGGCGCTTTCCTCCTACGTGGATGATGCGGGGCTTTCGTGCATGGCAGAGGCGGCGAAAGCCGTACCCGTGAAGCTGCACGATAAGAGCCCTGAGCGCGTACTCGCGCAGCATCCCGACCTTGTGCTTACAACGGACAGTGTGCCGAAGGAACTCGTAGCGAGTATGCGCGATCTGGGTCTGACGGTCTTCGTTTCTAAAACGCCCAAGAGTATCGAGGCAGTCTTTCCGCGCATCGAGTCCATTGGCAAGGTGATCGGCAGGGAAGAGGAAGCGGCGGCCTTGACCGGAAGGCTGCATGAACGTCTGGCGGATGTAGCACGACGCACAGAAGATATTCCAGAGACGGATCGCCCGATTGTCGTCGCCTTTGCTTTCAGCGGCGTCTTTGGGCGGCGCGACGATCTCTTTGACGACATGTGCCGCCATGCCGCGCTCAGAAACGGCGCGGCGATGGCGGGTCTCACGAAGGACAACAGCATATCGATGGAGCAGGTCGTCGCGCTCGACCCCGATGTGTTCCTGCTGCCGTCGTGGAGCGCCGAAGGCGAAAAGACGGAAGAGTTTCGTGAGAAGCTGCGCAATGACCCGTTGTTTAAGCATGTAAAGGCAGTGCGAGAGAATCATCTTTACTGCGTGCCCGATACGTATCGCTACAGCGCTTCGCAAAATGCTATCGAAGCCGTCTATGTACTGGCAAAGACCGTCTATCCCGAGCGTTTTGCCGATGAAGGCGGCGCGAGTGCAGGAAATTGATGCTTGATGTGCAAACGTGCCGGAAAGGGGTGAGCGATGGGGCTGAAGATGCTGGTGCTGAGCCTGACGGGAGACTGCAACCTCGCTTGTCGCTATTGCTATGCAAGTGGTCAGGCGAGACGCGCGATGGCATGGGAAACGGCGCGGCGGGCTGTCGATCTGGCTGCCTCCTGCGGTGAGCCGTTTCTCCTGCAGTTTTCGGGCGGCGAGCCTTTGCTCGCATTGCCGCTCCTTGCGCGTATCGCCGCCTATGTGCGCGAGCATCGCATCGAGGCGCGCATGGCTGTTCAGACGAACGGCACGCTGCTGACGGAAGAGGCGGTGAACATTCTATGCGATTCCGACATTGGCATTGGCGTGAGCCTCGACGGCAGACCTGCGCTGCATGATCGCCAAAGGCAATATTCGGACGGCAGAGGTTCTGCCGCTGACGTGGCGGCGGGCATCGAGCGGCTTGCGCGTCGCGGCATCGGCATCGGACTGACGTGCGTCGTGACGGCGGAGAATGTCCATAGCCTGACCGATGTCGTCGATATGGCGTATTACTTCGGCAATGTGCATCGCGTCGGTTTCGACATCCTGCGTGCGCAGGGGCGCGGCACGAACGCCGCTTTGCCGCGAGAAAGCGATATGGCGGCGGCGATGCGCGAGGTTTTCGCTCGGCGCGATGCACTTTATCGCTTGACGGGGCGCCGTCTCGCCATATCGCAGGAGGAGCAGGCGAGAGACATCGCAGGACGCGGCGGGAGCGACTTTTCTCACTGCCATGCGATGAACGGCGAAGGCGTCCACGTTGACGTCGATGGCGGTATCTATGCGTGCTCCTCTTTCGTTGGCGATGAGCGCTTCTTCCTAGGCACTGTTATGCAGGGAGTGAATTTGCGTCGCCAGCAGGAAGTATCTACCAAGATGCAGCGAAGTATGATTTTTTGCCGGCGATGTCGCGATTTCCACGCCTGCGGGGGCGGCTGTTTCGCGCGTTGGCTGGGAATGGCGAAAGAAGAGCCGTGCGCGGCGGAATGTGCGTTGAAGAGGGCTGCCGTATCGGCAGTTTTCGGAAAGGAAGGGTATTGTGCGGAGTAAGTTCTTCATGCAATCGTCGCTCCTCATCGTCGTTGTTTTGCTGCTTTTTCTGACAACATCATGCGGCGGCGAAAAGAATGTAGAGGAGCCGTCTGCGAATTTTTCGACATCGTATGCGGTGACGGACATCACGGGGCGCACGATACACTTCGATGCTCCGCCGCAGCGCATCGTCACTTTGTCTGCGACATTGGATCAGATCGTTCTCAGCGTCGTGCCGCCTGAAAGGCTTGTCGCCGTTGATTCGAGCATGAAGGATCCCATCAATTCCAATATGGTAGAGCTTGCTTCCAAAATACCGCAGACGATCGAGCAGCCGAGCGTGGAATCTATTGTCGCTCTGCAGCCTGATGTGGTGCTTATTGCGGATTGGCAGTATATGGAGCTTGCCGATCCTCTGCGCGACGTGGGGCTTAAGGTCGTCGTTGGCAAGGGACCGCATGATCTCGCAGAGGTCAAGGATCTCGTGCGTCTTATGACGGAAGCGATTGGAGAGAAGCGCAGAGGTGAGATCCTGCTGCGAAAAATGGATGAAAAGCTGGCGGAGATCAAGGCGAAGGTCGACGCCATTCCGCAGGAGAAGAGGACGAGCGTCGTGTTCCTCTCGCTCATGCCCACGTACGGCGGCAAGGGATCGAGTTTCGATGACGCCTGTCACTATGCGGGTGTCATCAACGGCGTTTCCGCTTATGGACTGCGCAACGGGCAAGAAGTGACGAAGGAGATCATTCTATCCATTGATCCCGATGTGCTTTTCTTGCCCGATTATCCGTGGAAAGGTCAGGAATGGCTCGACGCATATATTCGCAGCTATACCGAGGATCCGGCGCTTCAAACACTCAAGGCGCTTAAAAATCACAGCCTTGTATCGCCGCGTTCATCCTTCCTCTACAACTGCTCGCAGGATTTTGTCTACGGCGTGCAGGAAATCGCCTACAGGGTTTACGGCGACGAGTTTTATCTGCCTGCCGATGCACATATTTCGGCAGTCGATGAGTGAATGTGCCGAAAGATAGATTCCAAAATCTGGAGAAAGGGAAAACCTGCATGATGAAAAAGACATATCCCTTTTCTGCCATCGTTGGGCAGGAAGAGATGAAGAAGGCGCTTTTGCTCAATATCGTCATGCCGTCCTTGGGCGGCGTACTGATCAAGGGCGAGAAGGGGACGGCGAAGTCGACCGCCGTGCGCGCCGCCGCGGGGCTGCTGCCCGCCATGCGGGCGGTGGCAGGCTGTGCGTGCCGCTGCGATCCTGCGACGCCGGAGTTCTTTTGCGACGATTGCCGCAGGAGGGCTGCCGCGGGCGCACACATGAAGGAGGAGAGCGTCCCCATGCGCGTTGTGGAGCTTCCCGTCAGTGCGACGGAGGATCGCGTCGTGGGCACGCTCGATATCGAGGCGGCGATCCGGCATGGCAGGAAGGAGTTCGAGGCGGGCATTCTCGCGGAGGCGAACCGCAGCATTCTTTATGTCGATGAAATCAATTTGCTCGACGATCACATCGTCGACATCCTGCTCGATTCGGCGGCGATGGGCGTCAATACGGTGGAGCGCGAGGGCATTTCCTATGCGCATCCTGCACGCTTCGTGCTCGTGGGCACGATGAATCCCGAGGAGGGCGACATACGCCCGCAGCTGCTTGACCGATTCGCCCTTTCGGTGACGGTGACGGGCGAGCGCGAGGCGAAGGACCGCGTTGAGGTGGTGAAGAGGCGCATCGCTTATGAGCAGGATGCGGAGGGCTTTGCCGCTTCCTACAGGGAGCAGCAGGAAGCATTGCGCGAGAGGATCGAAAGGGCGCGTGCTCTCCTCAAAAGCGTCGCCGTGGCAGATGGAATGCTGGAAAAGGCGGCGCACATCTCGCTCGCGCTCGGCGTCGATGGGCATCGTGCCGACATCACGCTCATCAAGGCGGCGATGGCGAATGCCTCCTTCTCGGGGCGCACGGAGATCGAAAAGGAAGATATGAAGGCCGTCAGCCGCCTCGTGCTCGCGCACCGTCTGCGCCGCCGCCCCTTCGAGGAGGGCGAGGTCGACTGGTCTGCCGTGGATGATGTACTGGCTTGAGGAGATGGGCATGGAATATCCACGCTATCCGTTTACCGCTGTCGTCGGTCAGGAGCAGGCAAAGAAGGCGCTTCTTCTCACGCTCGTGAATCCGCGCACGGGCGGCTTGCTCATTTCAGGCAACCGCGGCACGGCGAAATCCGTCCTTGTGCGTGCGGCAGCGCCGTTCACGCTGACAGGGAGTCTCGTCGAACTGCCGCTCGGCGCGACGGACGACATGGTCTTCGGCAGCTTCGATGTGGATGCGGCGCTGCGGGACGGCGAGCGTCGTCTGCGTCATGGGCTCCTGCATCGCGCGGCGCATACGCTCATTTACATGGACGAGGTGAATCTCCTGCGCGAGGATGTCTTGAAGTCTGTCTTAGAGAGCGCGTCGGCGGGGATGTTTTCCTTGGAGCGCGACGGCGTATCGACGGTTGAGGAGATAAGCTGCATCCCTGTCGGGACGATGGATCCCGCAGAAGGCGTGCTCTCGCCCGTGCTGCTCGACAGCTTCGGCATGGTCGCGGCGATGGAGGAAATAGAGGAGACGGAGCAGCGTGCTGAGATCGCGCGGTGCGTGCTCGCTTTTGAGCGTGCGCCAGAAGCTTTCTGCCGCGCGTATGCGCAGCAGGAAGCCGAGCTGCAGCAGAAGGCGGCACGAGCGCGAGAGATGCTTCCTGCTGTGGAGGTTTCCCATGCCATCCTGCATCTCGCTGCGCAGTACGCCGCACGCGCCCTTTGCGTGGGAAATCGCGCCGAAATCTATCTCGTGGAAGCGGCACGCGCCTTGGCGGCGCTCGCCGGGCGCAGCTATGTGATGCCGCAGGACGTCGAGGAAGCTGCTCTCTTCGTGCTCGCGCATCGCATGAGCCGAAAAAAGGAGCAGCGCGAAGAGAGCCGCAGACGGCAGAAAGAGCCGCAGGAACCGCAAGCTGAGCCGCAGGGAGAGTCGGAAGATAAGGCGAATGATGCGTCGCAGGAGGAACGCCCGGACGATAATTTGACGAGAGATGCGATGGGCGGCGAATCGAAAGAGCAGGAAGCCGATACAGGAGAAGCGCAGACCGACGAGGAGCAGGCGTCGCCTGCGGATGGCGATTCGGGCGGCGAAGATAGAGATGAGACACACTCCATAGAAACGGTTATGGCGCGGCTTTCGCTCCTGCGCGAGGCAGTGTGCGGGAGGAAGGGCAAGAGCGGCAGACGCGCAATCGTGCAGCTTGACGTGCCGACGGGACGCCCTTGGCGCACATCGCTGCCGCGCACCGGACGGCGCATCGACCTCGCCTTTGCCGCTACGCTTCGCGCGGCGGCGCCCTATCAGCGGCAGCGGCATGGCGAGCAGGCCGTCGTCATACGCGCCGAGGATCTGCGTGTGTGGATCCGAGCGCGTCGTGCCGCCGCGAACATCCTCTTCCTCGTCGATGCAAGCGGCTCTATGGGCGCGAAGGAGCGCATGAAGATGGTGAAGGGCGCGGTGCTCGCCCTCCTGCGCGAAGCGTACCAAAAGCGTGACCGCGTGGGATTGATCGCCTTTCGGCGCACGAGCGCTGAGACGCTCTTGCCGATGACGCGGAGTGTGGAGCTGGCGGAAAAGGCTCTGCGCTCTTTGCCGACGGGCGGCAAAACGCCGCTCGCAGAAGGACTTGCCGCCGCGCTCAAGATGATGGATGAGCTCAGTCGCAAGGAAGGCGCGGAAACGGTGCTCGTGCTCGTGACAGACGGCAGGACGAATGTTTCTGCGGCGGGGAAGGCGAAGGATGAGGCGCTGCGCGCAGCAGAGGAGATCGCGCGAAGAGACGCGCACTGCATCGTGCTCGATACGGAGAAGAGCTTTCCGAAGGTGGGACTGGCGCCTGAGATCGCGCAGCGCATGAATGCGGGATATGCCACGCTGGAGCGTCTTTGTGCCGAAGGTGTATTGGAAGTCGTGCGGCGTTTTCGTGATATGCAAGATTGATAGTGCGTGATGGGGGGCAAGGGCAGATGGAATTGGCAAGACTGACGACGGGCGACATCGTTTATCGCTATGACAAGAGCATCGTTTTGGTTTTCAGCGGGCGGCGCAAGGTACTCAGCACTTCGCTTTACAACGGCGGCTACCATGAGGATTTCGAGGCGGTGTTCAACCGCGATATGACGCAGGGATCGGGAATGCCCTGCGAGTCCTTTGCGCCAACATACGTCGAGAGCATGAAGATCGTTGCAGAGCGGCTTGGTCTTGCGCCGGAATTGACCTCGGGCATGGGTACGGCGGCGCACATGGAAAACGCCTCTATCGTGTCGCGAAGCTACAAGGAACTGACCGTAACGGCGATCGTAACGGGCGGCGTGGAAACGAACGGCGGGCGCGTCGGCGATCCTGCATCCTACTACAAGACGGCAGAGAAGAAATGCGGCACGATCAACATCATGCTCGTCATCGACGCCGATCTGCCGCCCGGCATTCTTGCGCGTGCTCTCGTGACCTGCACGGAAGCGAAGACGGCGGCGCTGCAGGAACTCATGGCGTCGAGCCGCTATTCTACGGGACTTGCCACGGGTTCGGGCACGGATCAGACAATCGTCGTCGCCAACAGTGAGTCGCCGCTCTTTTTCGAGGGTGCGGGCAAACATTCCAAGCTCGGCGAGCTCATCGGACTTGCCGTCATGGCGGCGGTCAAGGAAGCGCTCAAGAAGCAGTCGGGTCTTACGCCGGCGCGTCAGCACGACTTGCTGCGCCGCCTGCGCCGCTTCGGCGTCACGGAAGAAGCGCTGTGGCGGCAATATAAAGAAGCGGCAGACGCCAATGCCTTAATCAAGGCGCAATTCATTGCCGCCTTGGAAAAAATGACTGCTGTACCGTCGCTTTTTCCCTTGGGCGTACTGTTCATCCATCTTTACGACGAGTATCTTTGGGGGCTTTTGGAAAAGGAAGAAACTTGGGAAGCAGCGGAAACGCTGCTGAAAGAGATGGCAGAGGTTCTTTTTCTTTCGTCGAAAGAAAGCGTGTCCATGCAGGACGACTATATGAAGTCGATGGAGCATCTCCTCGTGTATGCCGTCATCGAGCGCGGCCGCGAAACTTTAGAGGAAACGGCGTCGAAGGAAACACATGCCGATGTCGGTGCATGAACGAGGGGAAAGCAGGAGGTGCAGCGAAATGAAAATGGCGGTCTATACGAATATTCAGCGCGTGTCCGCGCTCGTCTGCCGCGCATGGGAAACGTGTGCGGCGGCGCTGCCTGCGCTTGAACTTGTCGTTCGTACGGCAGACGGTATGGAATCATGGCGCAGTTTTGAGGAAAAGGCTGATCTTTGTCTATTCTTCTGGATGGGCACAGGGTTGGACAATCCCTTCCTGCAGCAGGCGTCGCGCAGTTTGCAGAAGAGCCGTGCGCCGCATTTGATTCTCGTGGACAATGCCGAGCATGACAAGGTCAGCTATGGCTTCTCGGCAGAGGAAATCGCTCTCGCTTGGCAGTATTTCCGCTGCGACGGCGAGGAGAATATGAAAAACTTCCTGCTGTATCTTGCGCGGAAAATGGGGTTTTCCTGTGCGCCGGAACCGCCGCGCATACTGCCTTGGCACGGCATATACCACCCCGATTGGCACGGCGATTGTCAGGACATTGAGGGCTATCGTGCCGCGCATTGCCGTGACGATCGGAGGACGATCGGCGTCATCTTCTATCGTTCGGAGTGGATTACAGGGGACTTCACCTATCACACGGCATTGATTCGTGCGATAGAGGCGCAGGGGCTCAATGCCGTCGCGGTTTTTTCCAATTCGTATCGCGACGAGCGCGTGGAGTCGCCGACGCTCTTCGATGCCATGAAGCGATACTTCTGTCGCGACGGAAAGACCGTCGTCGACGCCATTATCACGACGATGAAGTTTTCCATCAAGGCGGGCGGTACGCGCATAGAAGATCTCTATGCGCTCGGCGTGCCGCTTCTTGAAGCATATACGGTGCTTGCGTCCAAGGAAGAATGGGAAAGGTCGCCTGCGGGCCTCGACCCGATGGAGGTGTCCTTCAGCGTCTGTATGCCGGAGTTCGACGGCGTCCTTCATGCCGTGCCGATTGCGGCGAAGGTGCTCGATGAGACGGGAACGCCTCGCTATGCGCCGCTTGAGGAGCGCATGGAGCGTCTGGCGCGAAAGGCGAAAAAGTGGGCAAATCTGCGCCATAAGGCGAACGAGGAGAAGAGGATCGCCATCGTCTTTCACAACTATCCGCCGACGAATGCGAATATCGGCAGTGCGGCGGGGCTTGACTCGCCTGAGAGTGTGCGCCGCCTGCTCGCGAGGATGCGCGAGGCGGGCTATCGCGTCGATTTCGTGCCGGAGAGCAGCCAAGAGCTCATGGATATTCTTACGAATCACGCGACGAATGACCGCCGCTTCGTGAGTGAAGAGCAGGTAAAGAATGCCGACGGACAGCTTACGGCGGCGCAGTATGAAAGATTCTTCAAGGCGCTGCCGCAAAAGGTCAAGGAACATCTGAGAAAGGATTGGGGCGAAGCGCCGGGCGAGGTGTTCAACTACGACGGCACGCTGCTCGTGCCCGGCACGCTCAACGGCAATATCTTTCTCACGGTGCAGCCGCCGCGCGGCTTCGGCGAGGATCCGGGCAAGCTGCTGCATTCGCCCGACGCCGCGCCCACGCATCACTACATTGGCTTTTATCACTGGCTGCGCGATCTGTGGCGGGCGGACGCCGTCGTCCACGTCGGTACGCACGGCTCGTTGGAGTGGCTGCCGGGCAAGAGCACGGCGCTCTCGAACGAATGCTATCCCGACGTCTCGCTCGGTGATCTGCCCGACGTATATCCCTACTGGATCACGATTGTCGGCGAGGGCATACAGGCGAAGCGCCGCGGCGCAGCGTGCCTCATCAGCCATCTTTCGCCGCCAATGCAGCTCGCGGGCGCTTTCGACGAGCTGCAGGAGCTTGAGCAGGCGCTCGACGAGTACGTTCATTTCCGTGCGGCGCAGCCAGACAATTTGACAGCGGTACAGGAAATCGTGCGCGAGAAGGCGGCGCTCTGCCATTTCGAGGATTCCATCGAGGAAGGCGAAGACTTCGACGTCTATGTCGCTGCTCTGCACAATTATGTGACGGACATCAAGAACATGCAGATCCGCACGGGGCTTCATATCCTCGGGCAAGTTCCGGAAGCTGAAAAACTCTTGGATCTCGTGCTCGCGCTCGTGCGCGTCGAGCATGGCGGCGAGCCGTCACTCCTGCGTCTCATCGCCAAGGAAGAGGGCTACGATTACGAAGAACTTTTGGAGCACAGCGAACGCATGACGGAGGACGGCATGACGTACGGCAGAAAGCTCGATGCGATGGAAGACGTCATGCGCCTGCTTCTCGTGCGTATCGCCGCGCGCGCCTACATGCCGCAGGCGGCGAGAGAAGTGTTGGCTTTGGAACCGTTCGCTTCGTACAGTGCGGCGGGCAGGGAAGGATTTCTGGCGGCGCTCGGCGAAGTTACGGAGAAGATCGTGCCGCGCCTCCTGCGCACGGAGGAGGAGCTGACGGGCACGCTCCGCGCCCTTTCGGGCGGCTACATCGAGCCGGGGCCGGCGGGAGCGCCGACGACGAACGGCGCAGACGTCCTGCCGACAGGACGCAACTTCTACGGACTCGATCCGCGCTGTCTGCCGACGCCTGCAGCGTGGGAGTACGGAAAGGAACTGGGTGATGCGCTCGTCGAGCAGTATATCAGCGAGGAGGGACGCTACCCGGAGGCGGTCGGCATCGTCTTCTGGGCAGGCTCAAACATGCGCAGTCATGGACAGTGCATCGCCGAGCTGTTCTATCTCATGGGCGTGCGCCCCGTCTGGCAGAGACCGTCGCAGCGCGTCGTCGGGCTTGATGTCATCCCTCTCGCCAAGCTCAAGCGGCCGCGCATCGACGTGACGGCGCGCATCAGCGGTCTCTTCCGCGATGCCGTGCCGAACGCCATCCGCTGGGTCGACGAGGCTGTGAAGCTTGCAGCAGCGCAGGATGAGAGTGCAGATGAAAATTTCGTGCGCAAGCACATCCTCGCGGACACGGCATGGCTCGAAGAGCAGGGCGAAGAGCATACTCTCGCTTGGGAACGCGCCTCGTGCCGTATCTTCGGCGACCCGCCGGGCGCTTACGGCGCGGGCGTCGGCGACCTTTTGGAGTCGAAGGCATGGCAGACGCTCGACGATCTTGCGGCTGTCTACACGCGCTTTTCGGGCACGGCGTACGGTGCGGACGGCATGGCGCGCGGCTACGATCCCGAGCTTTTCCAGCGGCGCATGAAGGAGCTTGATGTCACGGTCAAGAACGAGGACACGCGCGAGACGCACATGTTCAGCTCGGACGATTACAACGCCTACCACGGCGGCATGATCGCCACCGTGCGTGCGCTCACGGGCAAGGCGCCGCGTTCCTACAGCGGCGATACGAGCGACCGTCAGCGCATCGTCGTGCGCACCGTCGCCGCAGAAGCCGAGCGGCTGTTCCGCGGCGAGGCGATGAATCCGAAATTCATCGAGGGCATGAAGGAGCATGGCTACAAGGGAGCGTCCGACCTTGCAAATTATCTCGCGCACAGCTATCAATGGGATGCGACGAGCGCCGTCATGGATGATTGGATGTACGAAGGATATGCGCGCAAGTATGTGCTCGATGCGTCGATGCAGGAGTGGCTGCAGGAGGTCAACCCCTGGGCGCTGCACCGCATGGCGGAAACGCTGCTAGAGGCGGAGCAGCGCGGCTTGTGGAAAGCGCGTGAGGAGACGAAGGAGGAATTGCGCGAGCTGTTCCTCTCCATCGAGGGCGATTTGGAAGAGAGGGCGGAACAAATTGTATAAGACAAAGAAGTATCCGCGATTTGCCGCAGTTGTCGCATGCTCCATGCTCCTTTTTGCGCTCTTTCTGACGGGGTGCATGGGCGAAAAGGAGGAGGCGTCGAGCGCGTACCGTGTGACCGATGCGGAAGGAACTGTCGTCGAGATTCCGCATAAGCCCCAGCGCATCTTGACGATCAGCGCGGGCACGGACGAAATGATGCTCGGTCTTGTCGAGCCGGAGCGCATGGCGGCGGTCAACGACTCGCTCGCGGACGAGAAGCATACGAATGTGCCGTGGGTGCGCGGGAAAATCCCCACGGTCATCACGCGCAGTCCGTCTGTCGAGCAGGTCGCCGTGCTCTCGCCCGACCTCATCATCGTCACGCCGTGGCTTCCCCGCGAGAATGCTGATGCCATGCGTGCGCTCGGCGTGCCGGTCGTCGTCTGCCGTGCAGCGGCGACGATGGAGGACATCCATGCCAATATCCGCCTCTTTGCAGCAGCCGTCGATGAAAGGGAGCGCGGCGAACGACTGATCGCGAAGATGGAGGAAAAGCTCGCGGAGATCGAAGAGAAGATGAAGGATGTTCCCGAGGAAAAGAAGCACAAAAGCATCGCGCTCATTTCCATCATGCCCAACTACGGCGGCGCCGGCTGCACCTTCGACGAGCTTTGCAGCCATACGGCGTCCATTAACGCGAAGGCTGCCGCAGGAAACCGCATGGGGCAGGAGATGACGAAGGAGCAGCTCGTCGCGGCGAATCCCGACTACCTTTTTCTGCCGAGTTATGAGGACGCAGAAACGCGTGAAGAGAATTACGGCAGGCAGTACATGGAAGATCCGTCTCTTCAGCAGATGACAGCCGTGCGGGAAAAGCAGATCGGCCATCCGTGGGCGCGTTACGTCTACAATCTTTCACAGAACATCGTCTTCGGCGTGCAGGAAACGGCATGGATTCTTTACGGCGACGCTTTTCGCCAATCGCGGCAGGAATTTCTTACGGCAGTGGAGTAAGGATGTAAAGGAAACGCTGATAAAATGAAGAGGGGCGGCTGAATTTATCAGTGGTCCTAAAGGAAGGGGCTGCAAACTTGAAGAAGATTGCGTTTTACGGCAAGGGCGGCATCGGCAAGTCGACGACTGCCGCCAACGTATCGGCAGCGTTTTCGCGCGGGGGAAAGAAGGTCTGTCAGATCGGCTGCGACCCGAAGAACGATTCGACGCGGCTTCTCCTGGGGCGCATTGCGCCGCTCACCGTGCTCGATGCAGAGCGCAGCAAGAAGGGCGCGGCGCTCTCTCTTGCGGAAATCGCGCATGAGGGATACGGCGGTGTGCGCTGCATCGAAGCGGGCGGCCCCGAGCCGGGCGTCGGCTGCGCGGGGCGCGGTATCATCGTGGCGCTCGAAAGGCTCAAGGCGCTTCATGCGTTTGATGATGTGGACGTCGCCATCTACGATGTACTCGGCGACGTCGTCTGCGGCGGCTTCGCCGTGCCGATACGAGAAGGCTATGCCGAGGAAATCTACATCGTTTCCTCGGGGGAGCTCATGTCGCTCTACGCGGCGAACAACATTGCCAAGGGCGTGCGCCGCTTCGCTGCGCGAGGCGTCGTGAAGCTCGGCGGCATCATCGGCAACGGGCGCGACGTTGCGCGGGAAAAGGAGCTTTTGGAAGCCTTTGCCGCACGCCTCGACACAAAGCTCATCGCCTACATCCCGCGCTCCGCCGCCGTGCACGAGGCGGAGATCCATCGGCAGACGCTCATTGCCTACGCGCCGGATTCTGCACAGGCGAAGATTTACGAAGAACTTGCGGCGGCGATTGAGGGAAATGCGGATCTGGTCATCCCCAAGCCGATGGCGTTTGAAGAGTTGGAAGATCTGGTGGAAAGCTATGGGAACTGAAGCGAAACGCGTGGTGATGCGCCGCACGAATTTCAGCTGCAGTATGCCGGGCGTCTGGCGTGCGCTTTCCTTCGTGCGCGGCGCTCTCGTCATCTTCCACAGCCCGCGTCCGTGCGCTCATATCGCCCACGGCATGGACGTGGGAAGCTTCTATCGCCTGCGTGCGGCGGGAACGAAGGTGCGTCTCTCGCCCGTGCCGCTTCTGACAAGCTCCTTGTCGGATGCAGAGGCAATTTTCGGCGGCGAGGATCGTCTGCGCGAGTGCATACGTTTCGCCGCAGAAAAATATCAGCCGCAAGCGATATTTATCGCCAATTCCTGTGTGAGCGGCGTCATCGGCGACGATACGTGCGCCGTGGCTGAGGAGATGGAGCAAGAGCTTGGCTTGCCCGTCAGCGCCGTCTCGGCGCACGGCTTTCTCGACGGCGAATATTATGCAGGCTACCTTGACGCTGCACGTGTGCTCGTCGATCGCTTCATGAAGCCGGCCAAGCGCCGTGCGGGCAGCGTCGTGCTGCTCGGCGACTGCGGCGGCGTCCACGGCGAGTACGTGAAGGAATTGTGCCGCTTGCTCGGGCTTCTCTCCCTGCGCGTCGAGGGACAGTTTCCGTCGTATCTCGCCCTGTCTGAGATGGATGTCGTGCCGGCAGCGGAGCTTCTCATCGTGCTCGGGCGGCGAAGCGACGAGAAGCAGGCGCTCCTCGTCGACTTGGCGCGGCACATTCATGAGCGTTTCGGCACGCCGTACCTTGCCGACGTCTATGCGGTCGGCTCGGATGAAACGAAGGAGTGGCTGCGTGCAGTCGGCAGGCTTTGCGGCAGGGAAAGGGAAGCGGAAGAAGTGATTTGCACCGAAGAAGCGGCGTTTCAACGCGCTGTGGAAGAGGTGCGTCCGACGCTCTCAGAAAGGCGCGTGACATTTGCCATCGGGCGCGATATCAACTGGTTTCAGCCGAAGATCGTCATGCGTATTCTAAAGAGGGCGGGCGTTGAGCTGGCGGGCGTCGTCCTCCTTGATTCGTTCCTGCCCGGGCGGCGCGAGGTCATGGAAGAGGAGCTCGTGCGCCTGACGGATGCGCCGATCGCCTGCGAGGGCAGCCGCGAGGCGGAGGAGCTTTTCAAAGCGGCGGATTTCGTTCTGACGACACACGAGCTTACCGACGCGAAGCTGCGGCAGATCTTTCTCGCGCTCATGCCGTCTGTCGGCTGGTCGATGGAAAAGAAGCTCCTGCACGATATGGTGCATATCGTCTGTCGTCACGAGAGCCGGGGAGGTCTGATCTATGGCTGAGCAGGAACGGCGTTTCGATGACGTCTGCGCTTGGACGGACAGCTGTGCGCTCGCGGGCGCGATGGCATTTTTTGCCGCTTGGCGGGATGCAGTCGTCATCGTCAACGGCCCCATGTGGTGCCATTACTTCGCGCTGCGTCACGTCGAGCATGGCGTGAGCGATGCCGTGCAGCGTACCGGCTGCACGCAGCTCGATAACGACGCCATCGTCTTCGGCGCGGAGGACTATCTGTTGGAAGCTCTGCAGCCCTATATTGCTGAGCCGCCGCGCCTTTTGGCGATCGTCAGCAGCTGCGCCGCGGGGCTGATCGGCGACGATGTAGCCGCCATCGCGCGGGCGGCGGGCATAAGCTCACCGATTGTCGCCGTTGACAGCAGCGGCCTTGCGGGCAGCTTCGCCGAAGGTTGGCAAAAAGCCGCGTGCGCTGCGCTTGATGTGCTGCTGCCTGAGAAGAAAGTCGAAAAGCCGTATGGCGTGAATCTCCTCGGCGTGACAGCAGGCTACTATAAAGGGGTGAACGACGCGCAGGAACTCGTGCGCCTCCTGCAATTAGCAGGTTATGAGGTGAATGCCGTCCTTGGCTGTGGTGTGGATGTGTCGGAAGTCGAGCGATTGCCCGCCGCCGCGCTCAACATCGTCGTGCATAGAGAGCTTGGATTGGCTCCGGCGCAGACGCTTTCGGAGAGGTACGGCACGCCGTTTGTCGCACCGCTGCCGCCTTACGGCAGGGCGGGTACACGGCGGTGGCTCGAAGAGATCACATGCGCTTTGCCCGCACCGCGCGAAAAGGATGCGCAGGAAGAACTTTCCCATGTGGAAAAGGAAGATTTTCTGCGTCTGAACGAAATAAAGAGCATGTGGGGTGAGCTTTGGTTCGATAAAGCGCTCGTGCGGGCGCCCGCATCTATGGCATGGGGGCTGGCGCAGGCGCTGCGCATGGAGTGGGCGGATGTGCGTCATCTCGCTGTCGCGGCGGATACGGACGATGCGTTGATGAATCGAACGATTGCCGATGAAGTTTTTTCCGAAACGCATACGGCGGGATTGGATTCCTTCCTCGCCTCGATGAACGGCGGGCTGCTTCTTGCAAGCAGCAACGAAGCGGCGCAGGTCGAGCTGCGGCAAGTACAGTTTTTGCCTGTCGCGTATCCCGTGCTCGACCGTATCCATTTGACCGATGTGCCGCTGATGGGACTGCGCGGTGCGCGATTCATCGAAGAGCAGCTTTGGAACAGTTATATTTTACGCAAGCAGCTGAGTTTACTATGAAAGTCCAAGAAGTCAAGCCCGAAGGGCGCAGACTGATTGGGTAACTTTCATTAAGGGCGGCGCACAATGTCCACAAGGTGGACGTTTGTGCGTGTAATTTACTATGAAAGTCCAAGAAGTCAAGCCCGAAGGGCGTGAGGATATATGTACAGCGTGCTGCTTTGATGAAGTTGTCGCGGGAAACGGGCATAAAAGTAGCTCATGTCTCTCTGCATGACAGCTGAATATATGTCCTGAAAGTTTATAATGGTGAGGGGGCGGCGGAGTTTGCAGCAGATGATACGGGTCGCGGGGCTTTATGCCGGATATGATCGACAGGTGATCTTGGAGGACGTCTCGTTCGATATCAAAGCGGGCGAGATGGTCGGACTCATCGGACCGAACGGTGCGGGAAAGAGTACGCTTTTGAAGACGATGCGCGGCATCTTGGCGCCGCTCGCGGGCGAGATCTCTGTCATGGGACGGAGAATCGGCGATTTGCCGGCGAAGGAGTTTGCAAAGAGCGCTGCCTATCTGCAGCAGCATCTGGAAATGACCTTCGATTACTCGGCGCGCGAGGTCGTGCTCTCGGGGCGCTATCCGTATCTCTCGTGGTGGCGGCAGGAGCAGGCGCACGATATCGTCATCGCCGAGGCGTGTATGGCGTATACGGGCGTCGCAGAACTGGCGGAAAAACCGCTGTCTGCCATGTCGGGCGGGCAGCGCCAGCGCGTGCTGCTCGCCAAGGTGCTCGCGCAGCAGACGCCCGTGCTCTTTCTCGATGAGCCGGCGACGGGACTGGACATCATCTATCAGGAAGAAATCTTCCGCTTCTGCCGCGAGCTTTGTGCAGCGGGAAAGACCGTCGTGCTCGTCGCGCATGAGCTTTCCCTCGCTGCACGCTTCTGCTCGCGCCTCCTGCTCATTGGGCGCGGCGCGCTTCTCGCCGACGGTCTGCCGCGTGAGGTGCTGACGGCGGAGCTTTTGACGAGAGCGTACGGCGCACCGGTCAAGGTCGTGGAGAATCCTCTGACGAAACATGCGGAAGTTTTTACGGAAGCAGGGAAGGGTATGGAACAGAAATCACAACTTTTGCAGGTCATCTTGGGAACGGAGGAGACAGCGTCTTGAAAAATTTTTGCGAGAAGAAAAGACAATTCTTTTGGCTGCTCCTGCCGTGCCTTGTGCTTTTTGCTGTCGTCCTGTCGATGAGCTCAGGGCAGTATGACATCTCGATGGAGTGCGTGCTCGCAGCGTTTTCTCATGCGGCGGGGCTGCCGTTTTTTTCCGACGTCACAGTTACGCCCGAGCAGCAGGCGGTGCTCTGGCACATCCGTCTGCCGCGCACGCTCGTCGGCCTCATGGTGGGGGCGGGGCTGGGCATCTCAGGCGCGGTGCTGCAGGGCATCTTCAGCAATCCGCTCGCCGATCCCGGCATCATCGGCGTATCGAGCGGCGCTTCCGTCGGCGCTGTGCTCGCTATCGCGCTCGGCGTCTCTGCCGTCAGCGTCTTTTCCCTGCCCGCTTTCGCCTTCACGGGCGCGATGCTCGCCGTGGGGCTTACGGTGTCACTGTCCATGCGCCACGGGCGCATCCCCGTCATGACGCTTCTGCTCTCGGGCGTCGTCGTCGGCATGTTCCTCGGCGCGTGCACGGCGGCGATTCTCACGGTCATGAACGAGCAAAAGATGCAGCAGTACCTTTTCTGGACAATCGGCGGCCTCGACTATCGCCGCTGGGATCACGTCCTTCTGGGAATTGCACCTGTCAGCGTCGGCGCCTTCCTCATGATGCTTCTCTCGCGTCATCTGAATCTCCTCGCGTTCGGTGAAGTGGAAGCGCGCGCCGCAGGTATGCCCGTGACCTTCTTCCGCCTGCTCTTTCTGGCGCTTGCGTCGCTGACGACGGCGGCGGGCGTCTGCATCAGCGGCAACATCGGCTTCGTCGGTCTTGTCGTGCCGCACATGATGCGGCTATTGATCGGCCCCGATCATCGGCGGCTTTTGCCTGCAAGCCTTTTGGCAGGCGGCATATTTCTCGTCGTCTGCGACTCCTTGGGTCGAGTTTTGCTTCAAGGCATGGAGATCCGCGTGGGCATCATGACAGCGTTCATCGGTACGCCATACTTCCTCTACCTGCTGCGCCGTCACATGATGAATTCTTGATTTGTCTCTGCAAGGTTGAATTTTTCAGAAAAACACCGTATAATATAGGCAGTGCAAGTAGCATGGGACAGTTGATCGGAGGGAACCGTCATGATTCGCAGCATACCTTTCAATTTTCGAAACAATGCAGAAAAGACGCGCGACACGGTGGAGCGCGTGGTGGACTTCATCATGGAACAGCCGCTGAATCCCATCGGCAAGGTGACGGGGGCGCTCGCTTCTTTTCGCTGCGACATCCTCGATGAAGAAAATTACTATGCGATCGAAGCGGAGTTGCCCGGCATCTTCAAGGAAGATGTCTCGTTGACCTATGAGGACGATAAGTATCTGACGATTGCTGCAGAAGCGCCTGAGCGGGAGGCGCGTTTGAAGTACGTTCTGCGTGAGCGGCGCACGGGTCGCTTCGAGCGTTCCTTCGTTGTTGACGGCATCAAGTGGGATGAAAGTACGGCTTCGATGGAGAACGGCGTCCTCAAGGTCATCCTGCCAAAGCTCGGCGCAGAGGATGTGAAAAAGAACAGCATAGAGATCAAATAGGCGAAGTGCATTCATGGGCTGCTGCTCAATGCAGCAGCCTTTTTGCTAGGGCGTCTTTGGATTTCTTCAGCAAAACAGGAGTATCATCCCTTTGTGTAGAAATAAGAAGGGGAAAGTGTGCCGTTCTCACGCGGAAAAGGGGAACGGAGCTTTTTATGAAGTGCAATAAGAAAGCGGCAGTGTACGCGACGCTCGCCGCGAGCAGGAGGTAAAACGGATATGTTGGACGAACAGGATTGGGGCTCATTCAAGCGCAAGCTCAAGGCAAAGACAGAAATCGACCTCGATCTCTACAAAGAGCCGCAGATGAAGCGGCGCATCGGCAGTCTCGTGACGCGCAAAGGCTATGATTCCTATACGAAATATTTTGATATGGCGGTGCAGGATAAGACGGAGTTTGACGCTTTTATCGAGTATCTGACGATCAACGTCTCGGAGTTCTTCCGCACGCCGGAGAAGTTTTCCAAGCTTGAGACGGATGTCATCCCCGATCTCCTGACGCGCTCGCCAAAGCTCAACATCTGGAGCGCCGGCTGCTCTATCGGCGCGGAGCCGTATTCTCTGGCGATGATCTTGAAGGAGATGACGCCGGGCAAGCAGCATCGCATTCTCGCGACGGATCTTGACATCGAGATCATCGCCAAGGCGAAGAAAGGTGTCTATACGGACAACGAACTCAAGTGTGTCGAAGGTCCGCGCCTCAGCAAGTACTTTACAAAGGGCAGCGACGGCACATTTGCTGTACACGAGGATATCAAGAATCTCATTGAATTTAAGCGTCATAACCTCTTGAAGGATTCGTTTGAAACAGGTTTTGATCTGATCCTCTGCCGCAATGTCGTTATCTACTTCACAGAGGAAGCGAAGTTTGAGCTTTATACGAACTTCTTCCGTGCGCTGAAGCCCGGCGGCATCCTGTTTGTCGGTGCGACAGAGGCGATCTTGAATTTCCGCAAGATCGGTTACACGAGCTATCAGCCGTTCTTTTATCAAAGACCTCTGACCTGAGGAGGGCTGTTTGAGGAAAGGGGACGGAGCAGATGTTTGCAAATGAAAAAATCGAGCGCATGTGTCAATCCGATCTGCGGGATTTGCAGTTGGCTCGGCTGAAGAAAGCGGTCGCTTGGGCGAGTGAGAAGAGCGCATTCTATCAGAAGAAATTTGCGAATGGTTCTGCGTCGCAGATCGAGAGCCTGGAAGATATAGAAAAGCTGCCGTTCACGGCGCTGCCTGATATCTTGAACACATCGCCGTTTGATTTTCTCACGCTTCCTTTGAGCGGTATTCTGCGCATCAGCTGCCGCAATCATACGGGCGCTGTCGTCAAGATGTATACGAACGGAGATATCGCAAGGAACGTAGACATGCTGACACGCGCCCTCGCGGCGACGGGCGTGCATCGCGCTTCTGTCGTCGGCATTCTCGGCGATATGTCGGATGGTCGTCTGCTCGATTTGCAGATGGCGGCGGAGGTGATCGGAGCGACGACCGTGCTGCTCGGTGAGGATATGCAGACGGCGGTCGAGCTTGTTCGCCTGACGGGCATGGATACGCTCTTGGCGAGCCAGCCGCTCGTCATGCAGCTCATCGTGCACGCGCAGATGAAGAACATCGAGCCGTCGACTTTGCCGCTCAAGGTGGTCGTTTGTCTGAACGAGGCGATCTCGAACCCTATGAAGCGCCATATATGTGAGCGTATGCAGACTGAGGTACACGACCTCTTCGCTTCGACGGAACTGGGGACGGCGGGATTGTTTTTCCCGTGCGGCAAGGGACAGGGACATCATGTGCAGGAGGACTACTGTTATACGGAGCTGATCGAGTTCAGCGGTGCGAAGGTCATTCACGAAGCAGGCCGCATGGGTGAGCTAGTCGTCACGATGCTTGCCGCTGAAGCGATGCCGCTGATACGCTACCGCACGGGGCAGGCGGTCATGCGTCTCGACGAGCCGTGCGCATGCGGTCGTGCCTTCGTGCGTCTGGTGACACCGTTTGGTTTGACGCACTGAGCCTGTTTGAATAGGGATAAGAAAATGCTGCGGGTATTGTCAAAATGACATGCTGCGCGGCATTTTTGTTGATATGCAAAGAACGGAGAGAGACGTCTATGATTGAGTTCCTCTTAGGGCGTGCGGGCACGGGCAAGACGCACGCTTGTCTTGCTGCTATGGCAGCGCGTATGAAGGAAGAGCCTATGGGCAGCGCCCTCGTGCTGCTCCTGCCCGAACATGCGACGTATCGCGCGGAGCGCCGTCTCGCCGCCATGATGACAGACGGCGGCGAGGGCTTCGTGCGCAGTCTCGTATTTGGCTTCAAGCGTTTCGCGCGTCATGTGCTGCAAGAGACCGGCGGTGCGGCGGCTGCGCGTATCACGAGTGTCGGCAGACGGCTGCTTTTGAAGCGCATCCTCGCTGAAGAAGCGGATCATCTGCAGGCGTTTGCACGCGCGGCAAAACAACGCGGCTTCACGGAAACATTAGAAAATGCCTTACAGGAACTCAAGAGCTACGGTCTTAAGGAAGAATCCTTGAGAGAGGTGCAGTCCATGCTATCCGACGAGGCTCTTTGTCAAAAGCTCGACGATCTCGCGCTCATTTATCGCCGCTACCGTGAAAAGATGGCAGGACGATACAACGATACCGGCGATATGCTCGACGCGCTCGCAGCAAAGATTCCTGCTTCAAAGCTGTTGGATGGAGCAGAGATCTGGGTTGACGGCTTTTCTTTCTTCAATCCACAGGAAAGAAGCATCCTCAAGGCGCTCTTTCAAAAGGCAAAAGATGTGCATATCACATTGACCTTCGAGCCGACGGAAGAGGGAAAAAGTCAACGAGAGGGCAGTCTCTTTTATCGACAGGCACAGACCTTGCAGCAAATGAAGCTCATGGCGGAAGCGATGCATCTCCCCGTGCGCGTGCGTGTCTTGACCGAAAACCAACGGTTCACTCAAGGGACGCTTGCCGCCGTCGAGCGCGGAGGGTTCTCCTTCCCGCTCGCACCAGAGCGGGGAGCGGCGGGAATCGCACTCGTTGAGACGGCGACACGGCGGCTTGAGATGGAGGCGGCTGCCGCCGATATCGTGCGCCTTTGCCGCGAAGAGGGGCTGCGCTGGCGTGACGTCGCCATCTTGCTGCGCGACGAAGCCGCCTATGGCGATATACTCGCTCTGATCCTTGAGGATTGCGGCATCCCGTACTTTCGTGACAACAAGCGTGCGGGCGTGCATCATCCGCTTGCCGAGCTCATACGCTCTGCCTTTGAAGTGCTGCGCGGCTGGCGCTACGATGCCGTTTTTCGTGCGCTCAAGACGGGATTTTTCCCACAGACGCGCGGCGAGATCGATCTTCTTGAAAATTATGTCTTGGAGTTTGGCATTCGTGGTTCGCGCTGGATGATGGAAGAGGCTTGGCACTGGCATCGCCGCCGCAGTTTGGATGAGGAATACGCGGGGGCGGACGAGAAGGAAAAGGAACATCTCGCAAAGATTGACTATTATCGCCGCGCCGTGGCAAAGCCTTTGCAGGCGTTTGCACTGGCAGCGAAGGGAGCGGCGACAGTGCGCGGCTTTGCCGAAGCAATCTATCAACTGCTCCTCGTACTCGAAGCGCCGCAGAAGCTCGAACGCTGGGCAGATGAAGCAGAGCGGGCGGGCAGGCTCGCAGAGGCGCGTGAACATCGCCAGATCTGGAACGATGTCATATCTCTTCTGGAGCAGATGGTGGAAACGAACGGTGATGAAGAGATCAAGGTGCGCGAGTTTGAAGAGGTTTTGGGCGATGGGCTTGACGCTTTGCAGATTTCTCTAATTCCGCCGGGACTTGACTATGTGACCGTTGCAGATTTCGATCAAAACAGTGTCGAAAATGCGCGTGCAGTTTACATTCTTGGTGCGAACGAAGGCGTCATGCCACGCCGCAGTCGTGAAAAGGGGCTGCTTTCCGATGCTGACCGCCTGCATTTGAAGGAGGCGGGGCTTGAGCTGCCGCAAGGCTCCGTCGAGAGCAGCTTCAGCGAACGATTTCTTCTTTACAAGGGCTTTACAAAAGCGCGTGATTACCTCTGGGTTTCTTATTCGCTGGCTGATACGGAAGGCGGTGCGCTCTTGCCGTCGTCTTTGATCGGACAGATTCGCACTGTCCTGCCTGACGTTCGTTTGCGCACGATCTCTTTGGACGGAGTTCATGAGCGTCTTTTCGCGGGCGGACGGCAGGCGGTGGCGGGACTTGCGTCGGCGCTTCGTCGCTATCGTGAGAAAAAGACGTTGGCGCCTTTCTGGTGCGATGTTTACAACTGGGCGCTGCACGCTGAAAAAATGCAGGGCGTTCTGCAAAAGGTGCTGCAGGGCATCTTTTCACATGCGGAGGAAGCGGCTCTGCCCGAAACCCTATCGGCGGCGCTCTACACGAAGAACCGCCGTCTGCGCGGCAGCGTCACGCGCTTTGAAGCGTTTCGCGCCTGCCCTTTTCGCCACTTTGCGCACTACGGTCTGCGCTTGACGGAGCGTCCCGAGCGAGGCTTTCGTGTGCCCGATCTTGGCATCCTGCTGCACGCTGCCCTGCGTGATTTCGGTGAACGCTTGAAAGGAGAGGGCAGGCGTTGGCGTGAGGTGAGCGAAGAGGAGTGCGGTGAAATCCTGCATGAGATTCTTACGATGCTTGCGCCAAGATTGCAAAATGAAATTCTTCTGAGTACGAAGCAGTATCAAAACTTACTCTCGCGTATTGAGGAAACGGCGAAGAAGGCGCTTGTGCGGCTCATCGACCTTGACAAGGCAAGCGACTTTCATCCCGTCGCCTTTGAGCGCTCCTTCGGACTTGCACCCGGCAGTCTGCCGCCTTTGACGTATGCACTCTCCGATAGCTGCTTATTGGAGATCACGGGGCAGATCGATCGCATCGACATGGATGAGACGGGGCGTTATTTCCTCATCATGGACTATAAGACAGGCGGGGCATACATCAATCTCATCGAGGTGTACTACGGTTTGCGACTGCAACTTCTGACGTATCTGCTTGTCGCCAAGAATCTCCTTGCGCATACCGAGGAAAAGGAGCTTTTGCCTGCCGCCATGCTGTATTGCTTCTTGAAGAATCCGCTTATCACAGCATCGCACCGCATCGATGAAAGGGAAGCAAAGAAGCTCTTGCAGGGTAAACTCAAGATGCCCGGTTGGGTGCTTGCGGATGCCGATGTCATACGCGCACTCGATGCTACATGCAGTTTCACGAAGGTCGCTTTGACACAGAAGGGAGAAATCGACAAGAGGCGGCTGGATTCTGTCAAAACGGCAGAGGAGTTCGCCATACTGCTCGACTACATCGCCTATATTTTGACTGACACGGGCAGACAAATCATGGCAGGTGAGGTGCGCGCTTTGCCATATCGTTTGAAGGATAAGACGGCATGTCAGTATTGCCCGTACATCGCCGTCTGCGGATTCGATACGCTCGTGCCGGGCTTCAACTATCGCCGTCTGCAAAATCACGAAGATGCGGAGCTGATGGACAGCATGGAATTGAAAGGGAAGGAGGCTGCAGCATGGACAGCGAACGCAAATGGTCTCAAGCGCAGCTGAAAGCGATCGAGGAAAGGGGTAAGAATCTGCTCGTCGCGGCAGCTGCCGGCTCGGGCAAGACCTCGGTGCTCGTCGAGCGCATCATTCGCCGCATTCTGCATGGGGAAACAGACGTCGATCGTCTTCTCGTCGTCACCTTTACAAATGCCGCCGCTGCCGAAATGCGCGAGCGTATCGAAGCGGCGTTGGCGCAGGAGATTGCAAAAGGAGCGGCATCGCCGCATTTGGAGCGTCAGCTTGCACTTTTATCCAACGCTTCGATTTCGACGCTCCATTCCTTTTGCCAGAACGTCATTCGACGCAATTTCGCCGCCATCGACCTCGATCCGAAATTTCGACTCGCGGGGGCACAGGAGATTCGCCTGCTGCAGCAGGATGTTCTTGAAGAAATCTTTGAGAGAAAGTATGAAGAAGCCGAGGAATCTTTCCTTTCCTTTGCAGCTGCCTACGGCACAGAGCGCGGCGATGAATCCCTCTATGTCATGGTGCTGCGACTGTATGCTTTCTCGTGCAGTCAGCCCTTTCCCTCGTTGTGGCTTGACTCGCTCGCTGCGCGTTTTGACCTCGAAGATACACAGAGCCTCTTCGAAACCCCTTGGGCGTCGACGGTGCTCGCACAGATCTCCTGCATCCTCACGGGTTGTCTTGCCGCCGTGCAGCGACTCGTCGAGAAATCGGCTGTACTCGGTTATGAAGCATGTCACGATGCTTTAGAAGAGGATGAAAGACTCTTGAAAAGGCTGCTTGCGTCTTTGGATGGGAACGATTGGGATGCGATGCAGCGGGAGTTTTCATCTTATAAGCACGCGACGATGCGCTTTTCCAAGGATATGGATGCGATGGAGAAGGAAGAGGCGAAGCGTCTTTTTACGCTGCCGCGTGACCGCATGAAGCAGAAGCTCAAGCGGCTCAAGGAAACGTATTTTCACTCGCCGGAGGAAGATATTCTCAATGATCTGTGCGCTCTTTCGTGTACGGCACACGTCATCGTCGGCATTGTCAAGGACTTCACCGCCGCTTTTCAGGCGGCGAAGAAGGAGCGCGGTATCGTCGATTTCAATGACTTGGAGCATTTCGCGCTCGCCGTCCTCTGCGACAAAGATGCACCGGAGGGAGAGCTTCGTCCCTCGGCGCAGGCGCTCGCTCTGCGCGAAAAGTATGAGGAAGTCATGGTGGACGAGTATCAGGACACGAACGGCGTGCAGGAAGCGATTCTTTCCCTCGTTGCACGCGCGGACAACCTCTTTACTGTCGGCGACGTGAAACAGAGCATCTATCGCTTCCGTCTCGCCGATCCGCAGCTGTTTCTCAAGAAGCATGGAGAGTATCCTAATCTGGGGGAAAGATATGTGCGCATCGACCTCTCGGAGAACTATCGCAGCCGCGCAGGCGTACTTGCGGCGGTGAACTGGATCTTCTCGCAGCTCATGACGCCCGATGCGATGGAGCTTACCTATGACGATGCGGCTGCTTTGCACTTTGCAGCGCATTATCCCGAGTCGGAGGAAAACAACCTTGCGGGCGCCACCGAGCTTCACATCATCAAGAGCGACGACATCCCTGCGGAGACGACGGAGCATACTGACGAATCGAACGACAATGGTGCGTCGGAAGATGCGGACGAGGATGCCGACGAGCTCAAAGGTTTCGCCTTGGAAGCGACGTTCATCGCGCGGCGCGTGCGTGCATTGATGGCGAGCGGCACACTCGTCGCGGACAAAGGTGCATACCGTCCGCTAGAATGGCGCGACATCGTGATCCTCCTGCGCGCTGCTCGCGGTCGGGCGGATATCCTGTTGGAAACACTGCGCGATGCCGACATCCCGTCGTACGCATCGCTTGATGCGGGCTATTTTCAAGCGATGGAGGTGCGCGTCGTGCTCTCCGTACTTGCCGTCATTGACAATGCGCGTCAGGATGTGCCGCTCGCGGCGGTACTCTATTCGCCGATCGTTGGTCTGACTTTCCGCGAACTTGCCGAACTTCGCCTTGCTGCTCCCGAAGACGATATCTTCGGCGCACTCATGGCAGTGAACGATCCCGGCGCGAAGTTTTCCACCGCCTTACAGGAGAAGGTATCGAACTTTCTGCGGCTTTTGAGCAGCTGGCGTACGCTCATGCGGCGTGTCAGCGTCCCCGAGCTTATCTGGCAGATCTACCGTGACACGGGCTATTACGATTATGTGGGTGGCGTGGCGGGCGGACTGCTTCGGCAGGCGAACCTGCGAATGCTCGCCGACCGCGCACGCGACTACGAGAATACGAACTTTCGCGGACTGTTCCGCTTTCTGCGCTTCATCGAAAAGATGCAGCAGATGGAAACCGATCTTTCCGCCGCACGCACACTGGGCGAGAATGAGGATGTCGTGCGCATACTGACGATCCATAAGAGCAAGGGACTGGAATTTCCCGTCGTCATTGTTGCGGGGCTTGGCTCGAAGTTCAACATGCGCGATGCGGCAGAGGAGCTTCTCATGCACCGTGAGCTTGGACTGGGACTTTACCGCGTAGAGCGCGAAAAATCGCTGCGCTATTCGACCTTTGCGCGGGAGGCGGTTGCCGCACGCATCCGTCAAGAGAGCAAGGCAGAGGAGCTGCGCGTCCTCTATGTGGCAATGACGCGTGCACGCGAAAAGCTCATTTTGGTCGGCTCGACGAAGAAACTCGCCGCGCGTGCAGAAGGCTGGTGCAGTTTCGTCACAGAAACGAAGCGTCAGCTTCCCGCGTATGCGCCGCTTGAGGCAAACACCTTCCTCGATTGGCTCGGCATGACCGTCGCGCGTCATAGAGACGGTGCGCCGCTTTTAGAAAAGGCATCGCTCTTGGAAAAGCGCGTTGCGCCGGAAGGAGACGATGACTCACGCTGGCAGGTAAACATCGTGCCGGGATCATCCGTCACGAGCGTCAACGCAGCCGTTCCCAAAGAGGATGAGGTTTTCGAGAAGCTGCGCCAAGGAGCGCCGCTGCCTGCGAGCGAGGAGAAAGAAGCTGTGGAAGCAGCTCTTGCGTGGCAGTATACGCCGCATGGCGTTGAAGAAGTACCTGCGAAGCTATCCGTCACGGAGCTGAAACGCCGCTTTTCTGCTGAAAATGCAGCGGAAGAAAAACCCTATATGCCGCTGATGGAGAAAAACGGCGGCTTCGCTGCATTTTCCTTCAAGCGTCCCAACTTCATGCAGAAAGCAACAGGGCTTTCCGCTGCGGAATACGGTACACTGATGCACACGGCGCTCCAGCACATCGACCTCGCAGGCGACTGCAGCCGTCAAGGTTTGGAGGCGCAGTTGGCGGCGATGACAGAAAAAGAGCTGCTGCTGCCTGAGCAAGCGGCTATCGTCCGCCTCGATGCCATCGAAACCTTCCTGCACTCGCCGCTTGGCATTCGAATGAAAAAGGCGCGCCGTCTCTGGCGCGAACTTCCGTTCAGCCGCAGACTTGAAGCGCGTCGCTTCTATCCTGCGGCGGAACCTGCTGCTCGTATCTTCGTTCAAGGTGTCATCGACGTACTCTTCGAGGACGAAAATGGCGCCCTCGTGCTCGTGGACTACAAGACGGATAAGGACACGAATCCGATGAACATTTGCAGGAAGTACCGCCTGCAAATTGACCTCTACACAGAAGCGATAGAGGCGATCTTGGAGCGCAGAGTGACGGAACGCTGCTTATACTTGCTGCACGACGGCAAAGTCGTGCAGGTGTAGCGAGGATTGTTGTTGCAGACTTTCGGACATAGGTTCAGCCGTCACGCGAAGCGGCATGAGGTTCTTTTTCGCCCGTTTCCTGCAATGGCGTCGTCAAAGAGGCACGCTGTACATACGTCCTCACGCCTTAATGAGAGTTCGCCAATCTTCATAAATAAAAATTGAAAACAAGCAGGATTTCCCTAGAAAAGCGAGAAAGAAATAAGTGTAACATGTTTGAAACCATACTTATTCAACATTTTATGAAAGAGGTAGAGAAACATGGCAAAACTTGATTTGGCAAAATACGGGATTACAGGTGTGAAGGAAATCGTTCACAATCCGTCCTATGAGCAGCTTTTTGAAGAAGAAATGAAGTCCGATCTCACGGGCTTTGAAAAGGGGAAACTCACGGAGCTTGATGCGGTGAACGTCATGACAGGCATCTTTACGGGACGTTCACCTAAGGACAAGTTTATCGTCATGGACGAAAACTCCAAAGATACGGTCTGGTGGACATCGGAAGCCTACCCGAACGACAACCATCCCGCCAGCCAGGAAACGTGGGAAGAGCTGAAGAAAATCGCAAGGCAGGAGCTTTCCAACAAGCGTCTTTTCGTCGTGGACGCTTTCTGTGGCGCAAACAAGAACACGCGCATGGCGGTGCGCTTCATCGTCGAGGTTGCATGGCAAGCGCATTTCGTCAGCAATATGTTCATCCTGCCTTCGAAGGACGAATTGGAGAACTTTGAGCCGGATTTCGTCGTTTATAATGCGTCAAAAGCAAAGGTCGAAAACTACAAGGAACTGGGGCTTCATTCGGAGACGGCGGTTGCTTTCAATATCACGAGCCGCGAGCAGGTCATCATCAATACATGGTACGGCGGAGAGATGAAAAAGGGCATGTTCTCGATGATGAACTACTACCTGCCCTTGAAGGGCATCGCTGCGATGCACTGCTCGGCAAACACCGATCTTGAGGGCAAGAATACGGCGATCTTCTTCGGTCTTTCGGGCACGGGCAAGACGACGCTCTCGACGGATCCGAAGAGACTTTTGATCGGCGATGATGAGCACGGTTGGGACGACAATGGTGTCTTTAACTTCGAGGGCGGCTGCTACGCGAAGGTCATCAACCTCGATAAGGACTCCGAGCCGGACATCTATAATGCCATCAGCCGCGATGCACTCTTGGAAAATGTCACGGTCGATGAAAGCGGTAAGATCGACTTCGCCGATAAGTCCGTGACGGAGAATACGCGCGTCTCTTATCCGATCGACCACATCAAGAACATCGTGCGCCCGATCTCTTCCGCGCCATCGGCGAAAGAAGTCATCTTCCTGTCTGCGGATGCTTTCGGTGTCTTGCCGCCTGTTGCCATCTTGACGCCGGAACAGATGGAATATTACTTCCTCTCCGGCTTTACGGCGAAGCTCGCGGGCACGGAGCGCGGCATCACGGAGCCGACGCCGACATTCTCGGCGTGCTTCGGGCAAGCGTTTCTTGAGCTGCCGCCGACAAAGTACGCGCAGGAGCTTGTCAAGCGGGTGCGCCAAAGCGACGCCAAGGCGTATCTCGTGAATACGGGTTGGAACGGTACAGGCAAGCGAATCTCCATCAAAGACACGCGCGGCATCATCGACGCGATCTTGAATGGTTCGATCAACAAGGCGCCGACGAAGAAGCTCAAGTACTTTGAGTTCGATATACCGACGGAACTTGAAGGCGTCGATACGAACATCCTTGATCCGCGAGATACTTACGCTGATCCGGCAGAGTGGGAGAAGAAAGCGCAGGATCTCGCCGGGCGCTTCATCAAGAACTTCAAGAAATACGAGACGGATGATGAGGGCAGGGCGCTCGTCTCTGCTGGGCCGAAGCTCTAAGGCTTATCGTTCGTCAAAGGCAGACACGCTCATCCGTATATCGTGATAAAAGAGGGATGTTTGTCTGTGTCTTATAAAGAAAGAAACCCGCCTGCGATTTGATGCGGAGGCGGGTTCTTTTTGCTTGGAATTTGAGTGAGGATGTGTACGTCATGGAACTACAGACAAGCCTTTTGAAGGTCAAAGGCATCGGTGCGAAGAAATACGAAGCGCTGAACAAGCTCGGACTCTTCACGGTCTACGACCTATTGACGTACTATCCGCGTACCTACGAGGACAGGCGCGTCTTGACGCCGCTCGCCGAAGTCGTCGTCGGAGAGCAGCAGGCGGTTACCGGCGTCATTCGCCATATCGTCGAGCGGCGCACAGGACGCGGCATCCATATCCTGAGTGTCGATATCGATGACGGCACGGGATTTCTTCAAGTCACGTTCTTCCAGCAAAAGTTCCTCAAAGGAAGGCTCAAAGCAGGGCTGCGCCTTTTCGCCGTCGGCAAGATTGAATATGCTTTCGGCGGGCATGGAAAGAAACAGATGCGTCAGATCAAGGATTTTTCTTTGCTTGAAAAAGATGGGGCAGCAAATTTGGGCATCCTGCCTGTTTATGCAGCTTCAGGCAGTCTGAATCAGAAGTTTTTCCGCACATTGTTTACAACGGTATGTAAAGAAATTCAGACGATTGCGGAAATCCTGCCCGAGAGCATCTGCCAGCGTTATCGCCTCGTCGCGCGTGATGAGGCGTACCGGCAAGTGCATTTCCCCGAGTCGCCCGATGCGCTCCATCTTGCGCGTGAGCGTCTGATCTTTGAAGAACTGTATCTCATTCAATGCGGTCTTTTGCTCCTGCGCCGTGAGAGCCGCCAAAAAAAGAAGGGCGTACGTCATCTTGGCGAGAGCCGACTTTCGCGCGAAGTGTGCGCGGCGCTGCCGTTTCAGTTGACAGAAGATCAAACGAAGGCGTGGCACGACGTACGGCAGGATATGGAACTTCCTGTACCGATGCGCCGTCTTTTGCAAGGCGACGTCGGCTCGGGGAAAACGGCTGTTGCCTTGCTTGCACTTGTCAAGACGGTGGAAAACGGCTTTCAGGGCGCATTCATGGCGCCGACGGAAATTTTGGCGCGTCAGCACTTCGATACGTTCCGGCGCCTGCTTGACGGCTTGCCCGTACGCCTGTTGCTCTTGACAGGGCGGCTCACGAAAAAAGAGCGTGAAGCGGCGTATAAGGCGATCGAAGCGCATGAAGCCGATATCGTGATCGGTACGCACGCTTTGATTCAAGAGAACGTCACTTTTTCAGCGCTCGGTCTCGTTGTGACGGATGAGCAGCATCGCTTCGGCGTCGAGCAGCGTGCCGCCCTCGAAAAGCGTGCGCAGCTTACGCCTGATCTGCTTGTCATGACGGCGACGCCGATCCCTCGCACGATGACGCTGACGGTCTACGGCGATCTCGACGTCTCGCGCATCGAGCGTCTGCCGCCGGGGCGCGTACCCGTCGCGACCTTCCTGCGCACGCCCGACCGACGTGATCGCATCTATCGCTTCGTGTTGCAGGAGATCGCCAAGGGCAGGCAGGCGTACATCGTCTGCCCGCTCGTCGAGCAGAGCGATATGCTCGATCTGCCGTCCGCGCAGGAAGTCTACGATGAGCTGCGTGCGGGTGTGTTTCGTGAAGTGCGCTGCGGCCTTGTTCATGGCAAACTCGCAAAGAACGAAAAGGAAACCGTCATGGCAGACTTTCATGCGGGGAAGATCGATGTACTCATCACAACGACTGTCATTGAGGTCGGCGTCGATGTGCCAAACGCAAGCATCATGACCATCGAGAATGCCGAGCGCTTCGGACTCGCTCAACTTCATCAACTGCGCGGTCGTGTGGGGCGGGGCGCACACAGATCCTATTGCATTCTGATTTCATCGACACACATCGAAACGGCGAAGAAGCGTCTTTCTCTCTTAGAGAGCGTTAACGACGGATTCGTGCTTGCCGAGGAGGATCTGAAACTCAGAGGCCCCGGTCAATTCTTCGGTGCAATGCAGCATGGTCTGCCAGACCTCAAGATGGCGGATGCTCTGCGCGATGTCGATATATTGCTCAAGGCACGCCGCGCCGCTCTTGAAACAATGGAAAACTCCGCAATGCGAAAGAAAGTCGCTGAGATCTTGCGGCTTGAATACAAGGATTTTTTTACAAAGATCACGGATGTTTGAGATTTGCCGCTGTTTGAGGAAAACGCATTTAAATTATAACTTCCGATAAGTATAAATTATCGGAAGTTATAAATACAGACATCCACCTTTTAATGAAAAAAATAATCCGTCAATAAGTTTTTATTTATGCTATCCATAGCGTAAAAATAGCATATCTGCTATAATAAAGTCAGTAGCGCGTATTTGACGCAGATGAATAGAGCAACTATATCGGTGTTTATGGGTGATGAACATGAAACGACGTCATACTTCTGCCGAATGGCAACAAACGATTTTTTCTTATATCAAAAACTTTTTATTGGAAAAAGGCTACCCACCGTCTGTACGTGAAATTGGTAATGCTGTGGGATTGAAGTCCAGCTCTACGGTTCACGGGTATCTCGCAAAGATGGAAGAGTCCGGTCTGATTAAGCGCGACCCGGCGAAACCGCGGGCTATTGATATTCTTGAAGAGAAGCCTTGGGAGCGTAATGTTCCCGTTCCGCTTGTTGGTACCGTAACAGCAGGTATTCCGATCTTGGCGGAAGAGAATATCGAAGAAGTGTTCTCCATCCCCCAGGGGCTTATTGGTACGCGCAGTAAAGTGTTTGCCTTGCGGGTAAAGGGATCCAGCATGATCAAGGCAGGGATCAATGACGGTGACTTCGTCTTTGTCAAACAGCAGGAAACGGCAGACAATAGCGATATTGTTGTCGCTCTGGTTGAGGATGGAAGCGCCACTGTCAAACGTTTTTTTAAAGAAAAAGATTGTATACGTTTACAGCCGGAAAATGACGAGATGGAACCATTTTATGAAAAAAGCGTTCGGGTACTCGGAAAAGTAATCGGTACATATCGCCGATTTTAAGAAAGGGCATGCAGAGACTTTTTTCTGCATGCCCTTTCTTCAGCTATCCAGCCAACTTCATGGAACCAGTATTTTCTTAGTAAGATTTTCGATTTCTTCGGCGGCTCCCAAAATGCCGAACATAATTTGTTCAAATGTCAAACCGCCTTGCAGATAAACATTGTAAGGCGCCCGCAGAGGTCCGTCCGCACTGAACTCGATGGATGCGCCTTGCACAAACGTTCCTGCCGCCATAATAATTTGATCCGTATACCCCGGCATATCCCACGGTTCCGGCTTCACAAAGGAATCGACGGGCGAATATTTCTGTATGCCGCCGCAAAATGCAATGAGTTTATCTTCTGAACCCAACTCGATTGCCTGAATGATATCCCCTCTTGCATCACTCGTTTTGGGATACGTTGTGTAACCGAGTTTTTCAAAAACCCCTGCCGCAAACAATGCCCCTTTCATTGCCTGTGATACTACATGAGGTGCTAAAAACAAGCCTTGGAAAAACAAGCGATTGTTGACAAGTGATGCACCGAGTTCTGCTCCCATGCCCGGTGCTGTCAAGCGATAAGAGGCAAGTTCGATAAGATCCTTTCGTCCTGCAATATAACCGCCCGTTGGCGCAAGTCCCCCACCGGGATTTTTGATTAAAGAGCCTGCCATAATGTCGGCTCCTACCTGCGTTGGTTCCTGCAATTCTACAAACTCACCGTAACAATTATCAACGAAGCAAATGCAGTCGGGTTTCAGATGATGAACCTTTTCACAAATGACTTGAATGTCTTTGATGCACAGCGTTGGCCGCATACTATACCCGCGAGAACGCTGAATCAAGACTATTTTCGTCTTTTCATCAAGCGCTGCATCTATTTGATCTATAGCAACAAGCCCGTTTTCCAGCGGAAGTTCATCGTAAAGAACGCCGTGTTCTTTCAAAGAGCCTGGACTGGATACTGCGTGACCGATGACTGTCTGCATCGTGTCATAAGGTGCGCCGGTCAAAGATACAAGCCTATCTCCCGGGCGCAATATGCCGAACAGCACCGTAGCCAAGGCATGTGTACCGGAAACGAATTGCGTACGCACCAACGCGTCCTCGGCTCCAAAGACGCGTGCATAAAGTTCTTCAAGTTTCGTCCTGCCTATATCATCATAAGCATAACCGGATGATGTGTTGAAATGTATATCAGAAACCTTGCAATTTCGCATCTCTGTAAGAACTTTCAAGGTATTTTCTTCGCTGATTTTTTCGATCTTCCGAAAAGGATCTTCTAAATCTTTTAAGACTTGCTCTTTTAATGCAAGAACTCCGCTTGAAAATGGCATGAGATAAAATCCTCCTATTCTTTCTGTTCCATCGCTTTTCGGCGAACATCCTGCAATCGTGGAACGAGGTGATGTTCGAGCTTGGTAGCAAGTTCGCTGAGATCGGTTGAATCGAAAAGGTAATTGATTTCCGGAATCCCGCGAATTCTGCCTTCACCGAAGAATTCATCACGAAAAATATTGTAATAGATAGCAAAATTGCTCTCAATGGAAAAATCGGAATAATCCAAGATGATGTAAGAGCCGTTCGTAATTTTCAGCGGCTTTTCCGGTCCGATGAATCGTTCAAACCCTTCCAGTGATACAGGAAGGGTTTTTCCGTATTCCCACTCCATAATATTCTTCTTGCGAACGATGCTGCTGACGGCTGTTGGCTCGAATGTGATGAGCTCCACAAGCAGCTTTTTCAGATGCTCATCAAGATGTTTTTCAAAGGCAGAAATATTGGATGCAATAAATTCAATGCAGCAAAATTTCGTCAGACCGATTTGCACGCTAACCTTGTATTCCTTAGTTTCTTCATGATAATACGCCGTGGCGATGCAGTGCTCTTCAGGATTCTCATAGGAAAACAGTTGATATATATCTTCTTCGATTGTCATATCTTTTCGATACGAAAATCCTTCAAACAATGCCGGCAACTTCTCTAAATACGTCCATGTACGAACATCTTCTTCGACTTTTTTTATCTGCTCTTCTTTCAAGATATTCTCCTTAATATATGGTATGCGAAAAGACAGGAGCCGACTCTACGCTCCTGTCTTTTTCATAGGTACCCTATCTATTTGCCGGTTCTGCCTCGTTTCGTCAAAGGCATACCCTCTTTACAAAGGGGGCACACTTCTGGCTTGTACGCTTCAACATTCATGTGCAGAAGGGCTGTGCACGGTACTCCATCGAAATGCACCTTTCCGTTGCTGCGATCCACAAGCATTGCCACAGCTACAGGTATTCCGCCAAACTCGCGCACAACTTCAATGACTTCCTCAATCGACCCGCCGGTCGTGACGATATCCTCGACAATCAGGACCCGTTCCCCTTTTTCTAACGAAAACCCGCGCCGAAACGTCATTTTTCCGTTCTCACGCTCGGTAAATATGGCTCTTGTGCCAAGGGCTTTTCCTGTTTCGTGCGCCAAAAGAATACCGCCAGTTACAGGACCTACGACGGTATCAATGCTCTTGTCCTTGAACTTTTCCGCTATCGCACGACAAAGACGTTCTGTATACTGCGGATGTTGCAATACATTGAACTTCTCTACATAGTGCGGGCTGTGCAGCCCTGATGTCAGGAGAAAATGACCATGCATAATGGCATGGGTCTCTGTCAGTAAGTCTTTGACTTCTGCTTCTGTCATGACTTTACGCTCCCCATCTCTTTCAGGATATTTTCTGCCGCATGTTTAGGATTCAGCGCTAAACGAATGGGGCGTCCAACGACGAGATGCGTAGCGCCGCTTCCTAAGGCGATTGCCGGCGTTGTAATACGGCTCTGATCGTTAATGGCTGTACCCGCAGGACGCACGCCCGGCGTCACGATCAGGAAATCCTGACCACAAGCATCCCGAATGGTTTCTGCTTCCATCGGTGAGGAAATGACGCCGTCAAGCCCCGCCTCTTGCACCAGTTTTGCCAAATGGACAGCCTGATCATCGAGATCCATATCCGGCCACATCCTGCTCCAATCTTTCAGACTGATGCTGCTTAAAATGGTTACAGCCACGAGTTTCGGTCTTTCGATGCCAAGTTTTTCCGCCTCATCCTTAACCGCTTCGAGTGCTTTTTCCATCATGATAAAGCCGCCTGTAGCATGGACATTGATCATGTCGATTCCCAGCCGCGTCAAAACACGCAAGGCATTGGCGACCGTATTGGGAATATCATGGAGTTTTAGATCGAGAAACACCTTTTTCTGTTTGCTCTTGAGATATTCGATCACTTCGGCACCCATACTGTAAAACAGCTCCATGCCAACCTTGTAAAATCCTACACTGTCACCCAATGTTTCGACGAGATTGTGCACCTCATCCACGGAATGAACATCCAACGCTACAATTAACCGCTCATCTGCCATTTCCTATCCCCCCAAACATTTCTCTCTTACATTATTATAGTATGGAAGCCGAAGTTTGTCTATATTGTATCAAGGCGGTGCATAGCGGCTACCCACAACCCCAGTAACCATGAGCCTTCGCGCAAATAAGGCATCAATCTTTCTCGCCTAAGACACGAACTTCGGGAAACAGCTTGACTTGATGTTTGTCAAAAACGCGCTGCTGTACTTGACGGATGAGTTCAAGCACATCTGCCGCCGTGGCGCTGCCTGTGTTTACGACGAAACCCGCATGTTTTTCGGAAATCTGCGCCCCACCGACCGTGAATCCTTTAAGTCCCGTCTGTTCAATCAAGGTTCCGGCATAGTAGCCTTCCGGTCGTTTGAATGTACTGCCGGCGCTTGGCATTTCCAAAGGCTGCTTGCTCTCCCGACGCTTCGTAAACCCTGCCATTTTTTCCTCGATATCTTGTACCGCGCCCGGTACAAGAGCAAGTTCGACTTCGCAGATAGCGCAGCCGTTCTCTTGAAAAATGCTGTGACGGTAGCCGAATTCTAAATGATCTGCTGCAAAATGCACCGTTTTCCCTTCGGGGGAAATCGCTCGAACAGCAGAAACGACTTGCTTCATTTCACCATCATAAGCTCCGGCGTTCATGAATACAGCCCCGCCGATGCTTCCCGGTATGCCGCAGGCAAATTCCATGCCGGAAAGCCCTTTCTCAGCGGCGAATTTTGCTATGTCGCTGAGGAGTGCGCCGGCGCCTGCCTTGAGGATATTGTCCTTCTTCTCGATGGCAGAAAACAGGGAATTGAATTTGATGACAGCTCCGCGTATGCCTTTGTCTAAGACGAGTACGTTGGAACCGTTGCCGAGAATCACGAAGGGAACGCCGTGCTTCTTCAAGCATTGAAAAACGAACGACACATCTTCCATTGAAGTCGGGAAGATGAGCACATCCGCCGGGCCGCCAATGTGAAATGTCGTATGCTCACGCATTGGCTCGTTTAGGAGAACACATGACGGCTCCATACGGCTCCGAATCTCGTCAACAAATTTTTGGTTGATTTGCAAATCCATTCAGCTCCATCTCAAAAATTTCATATTCTCGTCAATTGGAAAAATATAGAATACATCCGCACGATGATTCAAGATTCATGCCAATGACCGGAAGGATCAAGTCCCGGAAAACCAATCTGTCGCATGGCTTCATACGCCACAATAGCGGCGGCGCTCGAAAGATTTAGGGATCGCGCTCCTTCGCGCATGGGAATGCGTATGCAGTCGTCCCAGTGCTCTTTGAGCAGATTTTCGGGAATCCCTGCCGTCTCCTTCCCGAATACGAGAAGATCATCGGCCGTGTATGACACGGTATTGTAGGAGCGCGGCGCTTTCTTCGAGCAATAATGAAACTTTTTACCTTCGAAAAGCTGCAGAACCTCGGCGAAGTTTTCGTGATAATGCACCTTAACCAAACGCCAATAGTCCAGCCCGGCGCGTTTCAAATATTTATCTTCGACAGAGAATCCCAAGGGTTTAACGAGATGAAGATCTATGCCGCTGACAGCGCAAAGGCGCGCGATATTTCCTGTATTGCCGGGGATCTCCGGCTCAATCAAAACGATGTGCAAGAATTCTCCTCCTGCCGTTTTATTGCAGAACCGCGCCCGTGCTCGCCGATGTTGTGAGTTTGGCATAACGGGCAAGATAGCCTGTCTTGATCTTCGGCTCCGGCTGCTTCCATGCCGCCTTGCGCTTGGCAAGTTCTTCGTCGCTAACTTCCAGGCGAAGCGAGCGATTGGGGATGTCGATCGAGATGATGTCGCCATCCTCGATGAGCGCGATGGGACCGCCTGCCATAGCTTCAGGCGAAACATGCCCGATACATGCGCCTTGGCTTGCGCCGCTGAAGCGACCGTCCGTAATGAGTGCGACCTTGAGTCCCATGCCTGTGATGACAGCGGTCGGATTCAGCATCTCCTGCATACCCGGACCGCCTTTTGGACCTTCGTAGCGGATGACAACGACATCGCCGTCTTTGATCTTGCCTGACATGATGGCATTGACCCCCGCCTCTTCAGATGAGAAGCAGCGTGCCGTGCCTTTGTAGACGAGCATATCTTCTGCCACGGCAGAGGCCTTGACGACGGCGTAATCCGGCGCCAAATTGCCGTGCAGAATCGCCAAACCGCCTTGCTTGCGGTAAGGATCGTCAACGGTGCGTATGACATCTGAGCGCACGATCTTCGCATTTTTTATACGCTCGCCGACCGTTCCTGTGACAGTCAAAGCATCCAAATGAATGAGTCCCTTGCGAGAAAGCTCCTTCATGACCGCCGAAAGACCGCCCGCCTCATTGAGATCCTGCATGTGATGCTTGCCCGCTGGACTGAGCTTCGTCAGATACGGCGTGCGGCGGCTGATTTCATCAAAAAGCGGTGCGGGAAGCTCGATGCCGACCTCATGGGCGATGGCGGTCAGATGAAGAACCGTATTCGATGAACCGCCCACCCCCATATCGACGGTGATGGCATTTTCAAACGCCTTGCGCGTCATAATGTCGCGCGGTTTCACGTCGTTTTTGATGAGTTCCATGACGACGGCGCCTGCACGTTTCGCCAATAGCCTGCGCGCCCCCGTATAGGCGGCGGGGATCGTGCCGTTGCCCGGCAGTCCCATGCCGAGAACCTCTGTCAGGCTGTTCATCGTATTGGCAGTAAAAAGACCTGCACAGGAACCGCAGCTCGGACATGCCTGCTCTTCAAGTTCTTCCATGACGCTTTCGTCGATGAGACCTGCTGCAAACTTGCCCGCAGCCTCAAAGGACTGACTGACGCTGACATCCTTCCCTTGGAAGCGGCCTGCAAGCATCGGACCGCCGCTTACGACGATCGCCGGAATGTTCAGCCGTGCCGCCGCCATCAGCATACCGGGAACGACTTTGTCACAATTCGGAATGAGTACAAGCCCGTCAAAGCCCGATGCCATAGCTACGGATTCAATCGAATCGGCGATAAGTTCACGGCTGGCAAGTGAATACTTCATACCCGTATGTCCCATAGCGATGCCGTCGCAGACGCCGATTGCCGGAAATTCGAGCGGCGTGCCGCCGGCAGCAGCTACGCCGAGCTTAGCCGCCGCTGCAATTTCACGGAGATGGATATGCCCGGGAATCACTTCGTTGAATGCATTGCAAATGCCAATCAACGGCTTCTGCAAATCCTCGGGACCATAGCCCATCGCGTGGAACAAAGAACGGTGCGCACAGCGCGTCACACCTTTTTTAACAACGTCACTTCTCATTACTTATCCCGCCTGTCTATTCAAATATCACGCAAAGGAGTACAAAATATACCCTAGATTGTATCGCAATTTACCGCTACATTCAAGATATTTATCTGCGGTTCAAAACTCGATGCCTTTTTGTGCGCGAATCCCCTGCTCAAACGGATGCTTGACAAGTCTCATTTCTGTTACGAGATCGGCGCATTCGATGACAGCGGGCAAAGCATCTCTGCCTGTCAATACGAGATGGAGAGCAGCGGGCTTTTGCGATAGAGCCGTCAAAACTTCCTGCTCTTCAAGCAGACCGAACTTCAAAGCATAGTTGATTTCATCAAGGATGACCATATCCCATCTCCCGCTCTTGATTTCGGAGACAGCTTCTTGCAGCGCCGCTTGCGCCTTTTTTCGATGCTCGATCATTTCCTCAAGGGAAGCATTTCTTGTAAAGCCTATGCCCATAGGTCTTATCTCGATGCGCCCATCTGCTTCAGCAAGAGCCTTGAGTGCAGAAAGCTCACCGTATTTCCAGCTGCCCTTGATAAATTGCAGGATCAGGATGCGAAAACCGTCGCCCCATGCACGCACGGCGAGACCGATAGCCGCTGTCGTTTTCCCTTTGCCATCCCCCGTATGAACGAGAATAAGCCCCTTTTTTTCCATCATGTGCCTCCTTCCATGACCGTTGTCCATCGATCTGTACCGTTTGTACTTGACCTCTTGGACGTTCATGGTATACTAATTAAGTTAGTTATCATTATAACCTCTATTTTCTTTTTGTGGTGCTTTTATGAAAAAATTTCTTCTCTTTACGTTCATTATACTATCTTTTACAGTTCTCTGTGCTTTTTTGACGGAAAAGACCGATGTACTCGGTCTGCGCAATATCCCTTTTCATCCGATCTTTGAAAACAGAGGCGACCGCATCGTCATCTCATGGAAACGTCTGCCCTATCCGTGTCGCTACCGCATTGAAGCGCTTTCAAAAACGACGGGACTTATCGAAGGAGAGCCGGAATATCATGCTTTTACTTCTGATTTCACCCTCAAGTCATCCTATGAAATGCCGGCGACGCCGATTCCCATGTACTATCGCATCACGGCATTTGGCATATTCGGCCAGCTCACCGAGCCGTCAAATGTCGTCGAAAATCCGAATTTCAAGGAGCCGCTGCGCCCTCGCCCCATCTTCTCATACACCAAAAGTCATCCGGCAAGCCGCAAACCGTTTCTCGTATGGCATACAATTCCCGGCGCCGTTTGCTACGAACTGGAAATTCTTTCGGATGAGCCGGATGCAGAGGGGGGAACAACTCTTTCCGGCAAAAATCATCTCTACAGCACGAATCAAATCTTTACGAACGGCTATCAAGCGGATCTCAGCCCTTTTGTAAATACCGAAACGAAAACTTTGTATTGGCGCGTGCGCGCCCTCGGTTTTCATCATGAAAAGATCGGGGAATTTTCCGAAGCGGAGCCGATCTATATCGATGTAAAGGAGCCGCTTCCCACGAAGCCCTTGATCAACAACTTCGACCAGATGCCAAATGCGACGCAGCCCGTCTATCCCGTTTACCAGTGGATACCCTTGAACGGCATCGAAACCTATGAAGTCGAACTCATGGTGACGCCGCCCCTTCCCGAAGAAAAAAACAATGCGCTGCCTGCAAAAAATCGTCAATGGTCGCAAAAAGTCACGGGTTCTTTCAGCTGCTATGACGAATATGCACGTCCTTATGCCGGAGATTACTATTGGCGCGTGCGTGCAATCGACGCGAACGGCAGCACGATCGGCACTTATTCCGATGTTGAGAAATTCTCTGTGAAGGAGAAAAACAACCGCATCTTTGCTGCAGCTTTCGGCGACAGCATAACACACGGCGGCGGCGCTTTGTCATTTTCGCCCATTGATCTTGAATACAGTTTCACGACATATCTTGATTTCCCCACGGTCAATATTGGGCGCAGCGGCGATACGGCGCATACCTCGATGCTTCGCTTTGAAAAGGACGTCCTCTACTTTCATCCTTACAACTTGTTGATACTCACGGGGTCAAACAGCCTGCGCGCCGAAGAAATAAGCGCCGATCAGATTATCTCTGATCTTGATGCTATAAAAAAGAAGTGCGAAGCAAACGACATCCGCCCAATCTTTTTGACGCTTATGCCCATCAATCCCGCGAACATTCGGAACGCATTCCACGTGGATACCGATCCCGCATGGTGGCAAAAGCTCGTGCGTGTCAACACTTACATCCGCAGTCAGAAGTATTACATTGACTTAGAACCTTACTTTTATGACGAGAATCACACGGTCATGATGCCAAATCTGTCTGTTGATGGACTGCATCCGGATATTCTCGGCAAGATGCTCATGGCGGAAATCATCAATCATCACTACAATTTGCTGAGACGATAACGAATATGCCCCATGGTCAGAGAAAATCGACCAAGGGGCATATTCTATGTTGTGAATATTTTAGCTGATTTTTCGCAGAGCCGCTTCTGCTTCTTCGGATGACACGAGAATCTCGCGCGGCTTGCTGCCTACGCTTGGTCCGATGATCTTCATTTCTTCCATCGTATCAATCAAGCGGGCGGCGCGTGTGTAGCCAATGCGGAAACGCCGCTGTATGCTTGATGTTGATGCCTGACCCGAGTTCATGACGAGTTCGATGGCATCGCCTAACAGCTCATCAACTTTCTCCTTTGTCATGTCCTTTTTACTCTCATCCGCTTCCATAGCGGCATTTTCCGTGTATTCGATGATCTCTTGATTTTCCTCCATTTCCTGTCCTTGGCTGCGGATAAAGTCAAGAAGCCGTTCCACCTCCTCATCGCTGACGAAAGCGCCCTGCACACGCTGCGGTTTTGCCGAGCCAACGGGATAAAAGAGCATATCGCCTTTGCCCAAGAGCTTTTCGGCGCCGCTCATGTCCAAGATCGTGCGTGAATCGATCTGCGAGGAAACGGCAAACGATATGCGAGACGGGATGTTCGCCTTGATGATGCCCGTGATGACATCGACGGAAGGACGCTGTGTCGCAAGCACAAGATGTATGCCCGCCGCACGCGCTTTCTGTGCGAGACGGCAGATCGCATCCTCGACGTCGTGAGGTGCGACCATCATGAGATCAGCAAGCTCGTCAATGATGATGATGAGAGCAGGCATTTTTTCTTCGGGTTTGGCTGCATTGAAGCGTGTCATATCGCGCACGCCCGTATCGGCAAATTTGGCATAGCGCTTCTCCATCTCCTGCACCGACCAATTCAAGACGGATGCCGCCTTTTTCGCGTCCGTGACGACGGGAACCATTAGATGTGGAATGCCGTTATAGTTGGAAAGCTCAACCATCTTAGGATCGATGAGGATGAACTTGACTTCATCCGGCTTCGCCTTGAAGAGAACGCTAGTGATGAGCGTATTGATGCAGACGGATTTTCCCGACCCCGTGGCGCCGGCGACGAGCAGATGCGGCATCTTGGCAAGGTCGGCGAAGATGCCTTGTCCGGCAATATCAACGCCCAAGCCAACCGTGAGCTTGGATTTTGCTTCTGCAAAAGCAGGCTTCTCCAAGACCTCGCGCAGACGGATTCCCTCAAGTTCTTTGTTCGGCACTTCGATGCCGATGGCTGCTTTGCCGGGAATTGGCTCGATACGCACGGAAAACGCCGCCAGGCTAAGAGCCAGATCATCCGCTAAGTTTGTGATCTTGCTGACCTTGACGCCGGGCGCCGGTTCAAGCTCGTAGCGCGTGACAGCGGGACCGTGACACGCATTGATGATCTTCGCCTTGACTTTGAAGTTCTCCAAGGTCTGCGACAAAGTTTGCGCGTTTTCGGCAATCTCCCTCTCCAAAGCGAGGTTCTTCTTCTTTACCTCGGCGGCGAGTATCTCATCTACCTTAGGCAATTCATAAGGCTTCTCTGCAGGATGAACCGCTGCTTGCGCCTGCGCTTCCGAGATCGGCTGCGGCGTGGTCGAAACTGCAGGCGGCGGCAAAGAGGCTTCCTGCGGCAGAGTCGCTGTCATAGCTTGTGTAGAGGTCGTCGGCTGCATCATTGCGAGACGCTTGTCCTGCACTTCCATCGTCATGGGTACATCTGCGGGCAAAGGAACAACATCAAAGTCATCGGGAATGTCCGGCGGCGGCTCTGCGGCGATTTCCGGCATCGTATCTATTTTGTCGGAAGCGTATGCGATAGAAAAGGACGGAGATTCCCCTTCATCTGTCGATTCCTCTTGTGCGATTTCCTCGGACACGGTTTCTGCCGCGACATCTTCCTCGCGGTGCATTTCGCTAAAATCAAGACGTGCTGATTCTTCCTGCGCGACAGCAGGCTCAAGCGCGGCAAAAAAATCATCCGCTTCATCCTGCGTTTGCTGCAAGACGGGAGCTTTTTGTATGGAAAAGTCGGAAAATGCCGGCACAGAAAGCGCTTCCGTCGATCCACCAGATGTATCGTCCGCTGCAAAAACTTCATCAAAAGATTCATCTTTATCTTGATTGTAAAAAGAGTTTCTGATCCTTTCGCGTACATGATCTTCCAAGATATTTTCCGCCTGCACCACCTTTTGCTGTGCAACAGTGAGCGTATCTTTCGCCTTGACGATGCTTTCCTCCGCTTGTTTTTTTGTGCGCAGCATTCCCACAGCAAGCGACCATTTAGTAGAAAGCAGGACAGCGACGACAACGCCGGTACAGAGGAGAATGATGCCTCCCGTCGCACCGAAAAATTTACGGATGAAAAAGAGCAGTCCGCCGCCCAACAGTCCGCCTGCATTCGGCAGATATTCCGGCAATATCTCCGCCCCTATGGGTACAAGAAAATGGTGAAGTATGGCAAGCAGGGAAACAAAGAGTCCGATGAGTCCAAAAAAATGCGTAGAATAGACGATGCCGCGATGCTTCGTTACATATTGCATACCGATGAGCAAAATGACTCCTGATGCAACCCAAGCGCCTAATCCAAAAAGATAGCGAAGAAATTTGGCAAAATACAAACCGATAAAACCAACATTCCAATCGAGCAAGCCACCGACGGATATAAGACCTACGGCAAGGAAAAGCAGACCTATGATCTCATAGCGTCTGCCTGTGGGAGCAGATGACATCGACGTCATTTTTTTATTTCTTGCCCGAGGTTTTCCCCTGCTCTTTCCCTTGCCGTTATTAGAAATTTTCTTTTTCAAAACGACATCACCTATCTAAAAGAAACATGGATATTCCTAAAATCACAGCAGCCCATAGCGGGCTGCTGCAAAATACACACGAAATAAATGGAACGAGATTCTTCCCAATAACGGGAGATTTAAGCTTCAAGAAGATGCGCCACTCGACGCTTTGTTTCAAACAGGATACGTTCCTCGTCAAGCGTCAGAAGCTCGCGCTTTTCCATGAGGATGCGGCCATCGACGATAACGGTATCGACGGAAGCGGCGTTGGCGGAATAAACGAGGAGCGATACAAGATCATGACGCGGCACCCATGCGGGGCTGTTCATATCAAAGAGAACGATGTCTGCCTTATAGCCTTCCTTTAAGCTCCCTACCTCAGATAGACCGACAGCCTTCGCTCCGTACACCGTCCCCATACGCAGCGCCTCTCGTGCAGGTACGGCTTCGGGATCATAGCTCGCGACCTTGTGCAGCATAGCGGCGAGATTGACTTCTTCGAGCATGTCGAGGTTGTTGTTGCTCGATGCACCGTCTGTACCGAGTGCAACGCAGACGTCTTCTTTGAGGAGACGCAGTACGGGCGCGATGCCGCTCGCAAGCTTCATATTGCTGCCGGGATTGTGCGCGACACGGATGCCGTACTTCTTGATGATGGCAACATCTTCATCGTCCAGATGCACGCAGTGTGCTGCCAGCGTGCCGTTATCGAAAAGCCCCGTAGAAGCGACATGCGCGAAAGGACGCTTGCCGTATTGCTTGAGGCAGTCCTCCACCTCCCCTTTCGTTTCCGACATGTGGATGTGGACTTCTGCCCCGAGATCCTTGGCTGTCTTTGCAACTTTACGCAGATAATCGGGCGGGCATGTGTAGAGCGCGTGCGGCCCAAACATCACCGTGATGCGTCCTGCGGCTTTCTTGTGCCAGTTTTTGAAAAGCGTCGCGTTTTCTTGCAGTTTTTCGTCAGCATCGGGCGCGACGCCGATCAGACCGCGCGAAAGCACGGCACGCAGCCCCGACGTCTCGACGACCTCGGCGACCTTTTCCATATCGGGGCCGTACATATCGGCGAACGTCGTCGTACCGCTTTGGATCATTTCCACGGCGGCAAGCATTGCGCCCCAATAAACGTCTTCGTTCCGCATCTTCGCTTCGATCGGCCAGATCTTTTGCTGCAGCCAATCCATGAGTTTCATATCGTCCGCATAGCTCCGAAGAAGCGTCATCGAAGCATGGGTATGTGCGTTGACAAAGCCGGGAACGGCAAATTTATCCTTCGCGTCAATCGTGCGATCGGGCTTCCACGAAGCGGGAACCTCGCCGATCGCCGTGATCTTATCGCCCTCAATCGCGATGCTTCCTTCCTGCACTACACCATCCGTTTGGAAGATATGTGCATGGGAAATCAGAATCTTCATCTTCTGCACCTCTTCTCAGGCGAGTCCGAGATACGCCTTCTGTTCATCTGTCAGATAGTCGATGGCTACACCCGAAGCCTTGAGTTTAAGTTCGGCGATTTTCGTATTGATTTCATCGGGCATCAAATAGACCTTTTTATCCAACTCTGCATGATGGTTGAGAATGTGAAGCGCCGAGAAGAACTGCACGCCGAAGGAGAGATCCATGATCTCCGCCGGATGTCCGTCTCCCGCTGCGAGATTCACAAGACGTCCTTCGGCAAGGAGATAGAGCTTCCTGCCGTCCTTCTGCTTAAATTCTTCGATGTTCTTGCGCACCGTACGACGCGATACGGAGATTTCCTCAAGCTCGGGGATGTTGATTTCCACGTCAAAGTGACCGGAATTCGCCATCATGGCGCCATCTTTCATGACTTCATAATGATGCTTGCGCAAAACGTCCTTATCGCCCGTCAAGGTCAGGAAGATGTCACCGATGCGCGCCGCCTCATCCATTGGCATGACGCGGAAACCGTCAAAGACCGCCTCGATCGCCTTGATCGGGTCGACTTCCGTAATGACGACGTTCGCCCCAAGCCCCTGAGCGCGCATGGCGCCGCCCTTGCCGCACCAGCCGTAACCGGCGATGACGACAGTCTTGCCGGCGATGCCGAGATTCGTCGTGCGCATGATGCCGTCCCACGTCGATTGTCCCGTGCCGTAGCGGTTGTCGAACAGATACTTGCAATAGGCGTCGTTCGCCGCGATCATCGGGAACTCAAGCTTCCCTGCACGGGCGAGCGAATGCAGACGATGTACGCCCGTCGTCGTTTCTTCCGAGCCGCCGAGGATGTTGGGCAGAAGTTCGCGGCGCTTCGTATGCAGGATATTCACGAGATCGCCGCCATCGTCGATGATGATATCAGGTTTTATGTCGAGCGCCTTGTTGATGTACTCTTCATACGCTTCATCGCTGCAGCCATGCGTTGCAAAGACGTGCAGTCCGTCCTCGACGAGCGCCGCAGCGATGTCATCCTGCGTAGACAGAGGATTGCTGCCCGTGATGGCAACTTCTGCGCCGGCATTCTTCAGGATCAGCGCCAAGTACGCCGTCTTTGCTTCGAGATGGAGCGTGATGACGATCTTCTTGCCTGCAAAAGGTTTTGTCACGGAAAATTCCTTGTTGACATTTTCCATAACGGGCATGAAATTTTTGACCCAGTTGATCTTGTCATGGCCGGACGGTGCGAGTTTGATGTCTTTGATCATGGATTCCATGTGAGTTGTTCCTCCTAAAAATCGTTTGCCGCAAAGCGATTATCTGTGCAGCATTTTATCCAAATAGATGTAATTGGTGAGATCTGTTTGAAGCGGCGTGACGGAAATGTAGCCACGCTCTGCGGCAGCGATGTCCGTCGCTTCACTGTTGCCCTCGTCGAGAATCTCTCCGCCGAGAAAGTAACATTCTTTACCGTCGTCGTCCTCCATCTTTTGAAAAGCATTGATATAATCGCGGCGACCAAGCTGCGTAAAGACGAACTGCGGACCATCCTCGCTGAATTTCTTGGGGAAATTCACATTGTAGAAGTTCGCAGTTCCCTCTTCGTAAAGAATCGACGCAAGATTCTCTTCCAAGAGTTTTGCAGCCGTATCATACGAAATCTCAGACTTCATATCGAGGGATACGGCAGTCGCCGTAATTCCGTGCAGATATGCTTCCATAGCGGCGTTGGCTGTGCCGGAATACAGTACATCTGTGCCGAGATTCGCTCCGTGATTGATACCCGAGATTACATACTCCGGATATATATCGGAAGAAATCGCTTCAAGGTAAAGTTTCACGCAGTCTGCGGGCGTACCCTCGATGCGGTATGCCGCTACGCCGTATTTCTCTTCTAGGGGGCGATAGCGGTCGAGACGAATGCACCGCTTAACCGTAATCGCATGAGACATGCCGCTCTGCTCAAAGGCTGGGGCAGCCACGACGACCGTATGATGCGGCGAAAGCACGCGTACAAGAGCCTCGATGCCGCTGGCTTCAATGCCGTCGTCATTTGTTAGTAATATACGCAAAACATCCCTCTTTTCCTGTGATAGATCAAGGCGACAAGCGCACTGTGACCCTCGTGCCGGGCAGGATTTCTGCACCCGTTTCCTCAGGAATCGAAATGCGCACATGAATCTTCTCCGGCAAAGATTCTTCACCATCGCCTGCTTCGGCATCATCCTCTACATCCTGAACCGTTCCCTGCATTTCGCGGCCGTTCAAACGGTAAGAGGCAAACTGCCCCAAGCGCACATTCTCTTTCTGCTTGACGTCAATCTGAGCATCAAGCCACAAATCTTCGGCATTGCCGATATTGGCAAAGGTCTGCCCGCTGCTTATCCTGCCCCCGACAGAAACGCCTTCTGCGAGATAGAGTGTACCGGAAACGGTCGCTGTAATATCCGTACCCGCTTTATCCTGCTGTGCCTTTGTCAGAGCGATCTCTGCCTGCTTCAAGAAAAGTTCTGCCTGTTTGATCTGTTCCGCAGAAGCAGGCTGCATGACGGTGCGATAGCTTGCCGCAGGCGCACGCGCCTGATCGGCAGCAAGAGCAGCGTTGTAGGCTGCTTCTGCTTCATCGCGCTTGACGGCGCTGATCGCCCCCATCGCATAGAGTTCGTTCATGCGTTCAAGACGTTGTCTCGCGGCTTCCGTATCGGCAGCCGCGATGGGAGCATCGCTCATCATAGGCTGTGTAACGGCGATGCCTTTTTGCAGATCAGCCAGGCTCTTTTTCGCCAAGTCGACGTTTTGCTGCAGCTGCACAAGATCTTCGTCTGTGACATTGAGCTTGATGTGCGCAATGACATCTCCTGCATTCACATGAGCGCCATCCGTAACTAAGATCTCGGAAATCGTGCCATCCGCTTTCGCCTTTGCAGGCACGAGCGCACTCTTCACCTGCACATCTTCCAAGGTCACCGTGTTGTGCGCACGCTGGTAGAGCCATACGCCGCCGATCGTGAGCGCGGTGAGCGTCAAGAAGCCAAGCAAGCCGAACTGCAAAAATCGGATGGCTTTTTTGGTAACATCAACTTCCAGAAAAATCCCCCCGCTCCGAAGCAAGTCAACAACATCGAGCGTGCGCCAAAAAATTCTGCATTACGCAAGCTGTTCGGTAAGAACTCGCTCGGCTTCTTGCAGCGCTTCCGGCATCTTTGCAGGCTCTTTGCCGCCCGCCTGCGCCATCTCCCTGCGCCCGCCGCCGCCGCCGCCAACGATCTTTGCCGCCGCCTTGACGATGTTGCCCGCATGAGCGCCTTTCGCGGCAGCATCCTCGCCCACTTTTGCCACGAGGTTGACTTTGCTCTCATGCGCGGCGGCAAGCACGACAACGCCGCTCTTCAGACGGTCGAGAAGCATGTCGGCGATCTTACGCAGATCGTCCATATTGTCGGCTTCGACGATTCCCGCAGCAAAAGAAACACCCGCTATTTGCTTCTGCTGGGCGAGCAGAGCATCAACATCGCCCATAGCGCGTTCCTTCGTGAAAGAGGCGATTTCCTGCTTGAGTTTCTTATTATCCGCCAAAGTGTTCTCAATGTGCGAAAGCACCTCGTCCTCACGGCACTTGAACGTGTGCGCGGCAGCAGCCAAAGCATCTGCCTTTTCGTTCATATAATCGATAGCGGCTTTGCCCGTCAAGGCTTCGATGCGGCGTACGCCCGAGGCGATGCCCGTTTCGCTGACGATCTTGAACATGCCGATCTCGCCGATGTTCTTCACATGCGAACCGCCGCAGAGTTCCATGCTGAAATCCGGCACGGAAACGACGCGCACGACATCGCCGTACTTCTCGCCAAAAAGCGCCATCGCACCCATTTCCTTTGCCTTGTCAATCGCCATGTGCGCGACTTCAACCGACTTCGCCATGAGAATCTGCTCGTTGACAAGGCGTTCGACCTCCTGCAGCTGCGTCGCAGTCACAGGCTCAAAATTGGAGAAGTCGAAGCGCAAGCGATCCGGCATGACCAAGGAGCCTGCCTGATTGACCTGTTCGCCGACGACGCGCTTCAATGCCGCCTGCAAAAGGTGCGTCGCCGTGTGATTGCGCGCCGACGACAGCTTCTTCACCATATCGATTCGAATGGAAACCTTGTCGCCGACCCTCAACATGCCCTCTTCTACATAGCCGATATGATAAACGGTACCGTCGGGCAGCTTCTTGGCGTTTGCGACTTGGATGCGCCCAAGCTCGCTCTCAAAAAGACCGGCGTCACCGACCTGACCGCCGCCTTCCGCATAGAAAGGCGTCGTCTGTAAAATGATGCCCGCCTCTTCGCCGTCGGTAAGCTCATCAACGAGAGCGCCGTCCTTCCATATAGCAACAACCGTTGATTCCTTCGCATTGTCGTCAACGCAAAGATGCGTCGTATCAATGCTCGAAAGGTCAGGCACAGCGACGCGCTGATTTTCCTGCCGTGCGGCACGAGCACGTTCGCGCTGCTTTGTCATCGACTTTTCAAACGCTTCTTTATCAAGTTCCATATCGTTTTCATGCAGGATCTCATCGGTGACTTCCCACGGGAAGCCGTATGTATCATACAGTTTGAAGCCGATCTCGCCGGCAAGAATCTTTTTCCCTTCGCGTTTCAAGTCGTCAATATGACCGTTCAACAGCTCCATGCCTTGTGCAAGTGTAGCAGCGAAGCGATCTTCTTCGATACGGATGACCTTCTTGATATATTCCTTCTTTTTGGCAAGCTCTTCAAAATCCGCTGCACCCTTATAAATTTCGGCGACAGCGTCGATCGCGCCCTCCAAGAATTTATCATGTATGCCGAGGATCCGACCATGGCGCACGGCGCGGCGCAGGATGCGGCGCAGCACATAGCCTCGCCCTTCGTTCGACGGCAAGATGCCGTCCATAATCATGATCGCCATACTGCGTGCATGATCGGCGATGACCTTGAGCGAGACGTCCTTCTCCGCATTCTCGCCATAAGCGACGCCTGATGCCTTCGAGGCGTATGCAATGATGGGATAGAGCAAATCTGTCTCGAAGTTCGTCTTCTTATTCTGCAGCACCGATGCCAGTCGTTCAAGACCGCAGCCCGTATCAATGTTCTTGTGCTCAAGCGGATTGTACTGTCCGTCTTCCGTACGATCGAATTGCGTAAAGACGAGATTCCATATTTCGAGGTAGCGGTCGCAGTCACAGCCGACGGCACAGTCGGGGCTGCCGCAGCCGCGCTCTTCGCCAAGGTCGATGTAGATCTCCGAATCGGGCCCGCACGGACCGGGACCGATCTCCCAGAAATTGTCGTCGAGCTTCACGATATGATCCTGCGGAAAATCAGGCTGCTCGCGCCAGATCGCGGCAGCTTCATCGTCCTTCGGATAGACCGTAACCCAGAGCTTTTCCTTCGGCAGATCCAAAACGTCGGTCAAAAACTCCCACGCCCAAGGAATTGCTTCCTTCTTGAAATAATCGCCGAACGAGAAATTCCCGAGCATCTCAAAATACGTCTGATGACGCGCCGTGCGCCCAACGTTTTCAATATCGCCCGTGCGCACGCAGCGCTGGCTCGTCGTGATGCGCGTGCGCGGCGGCTTCATCTTGCCCGTAAAGAACGGTTTGAACGGCGCCATGCCCGCGCCGATCATCAAAAGCGTCGGATCGTCCGCCGGAATGAGCGATGCGCTCGGCAAACGCAGATGCCCTTTCTTTTCTGCAAAGAACTGCAAATATGCTTCACGCAATTCATTTCCTGTCATGTATTTCAAAAGAACCTACCTCCATCAGAGATTCCGGCACACACGAACAAATTCTATTTTACATCCATTCGTCTGACCTCATACTAACGAATAATTATATCATATCTTGCCGTCATTGTTCCAGTCATTTCAAGATATGATGTCAATATCGCCGATCAGATGCAGAAATTCTTCTTCCGTCAAGATCTTAACGCCGAGCTGCTCCGCCTTTTGCAGTTTGCTGCCGGCATTTTCACCCGCGACAAGGTAATCCGTCTTTTTTGAAACGGAGCCTGTCACGCGGCCGCCGTGCTGCTCGATCAAGGCGCTGATTTCTCTGCGACCGAACCTTTCCAATGTACCTGTGACGACAAAAGTCTTATCGGCGAATACATCGTCCTGCGCCGCGCGTTCCTGCGCCGTCGTCGCAACGCCAAGATGCTGCAGCTCACGAAAAATCCTGGCATTGCCTTCATTTTGAAAATATGCTTGAATGGCGGCTGTGCTGGTTTCTCCCATATCGCGCACGGAAAGAATCGCTTCTTTATCCGCGTTTTCCAAGGCGTCAAGCGTCTTGAATCGCTGCATAAGGGCAGCTGCAGCAGCCTTGCCGATGCCGGGGATCCCCAAGCCCGTCAAGAGGCGTTGCGGCTCGTTCTTCTTTGCTTCTTCAATCGCCAAAAGCAGCTTGTCCGTATTTTTTTCCTTGCCGACCACGCCATGCGCGATCAGTTCGTCCCGATGATTTTTCAATCGGAAGATGTCGGCAATATTATGGAGCACTCCTGTTTCAATCAAAGCGGCGATGTTCTTTGCCCCTAAACCCTTGATGTCCATAGCATCGCGGCCGACGAAATTCAAGATATGGCTTTCCACCTGCGCCGGACATGCCTGATTGATACACTTGACGTCCGCAGAGTCCGCTTCCCGCACAGTTTTTGAGCCGCAGACAGGACAATGATCGCCGATCTTGAACGGAACCGTTCCCTGCGGTCGTTTTTCCTTCACGACCGTTTTGACTTTTGGAATGATCTCTCCCGATTTATAGACGACGACGGTATCGCCCACACGCACATCGAGATCGTCGATGAAATCCTGATTGTGCAGTGTCGCACGCTCGACGGTCGTGCCGCAGAGGCGGATGGGATCGAACGTCGCCGTCGGCGTAATGCGCCCTGTCCGCCCGACAGAAAGCGTGATATTGCGCACGACGCTCTCCTTCTCTTCCGGCGGATACTTATAGGCGATCGCCCAACGCGGCGCTTTCGAGGTCGCGCCGAGGATCTCTCTTTGCCGAAAATCGTTGAGCTTGACCACGGCGCCGTCGATATCATAGGGCAACTCACCGCGTGAGCCGCCGATCTCTTCGATGGCATTCCAGACTTCCTCTGCCGTATGGCAAATGTGGTAGGCATGAATGACCTTGATGCCCTGCCGCTGCATGAAATCGTAGGCTTCGACATGCGTTTGAAAATCTTTGCCGCGCACTGCCTGCAAATTGAACACAAAGAGCGATAGACCGCGCTCCTTCGTGATGCGGCTGTCGAGCTGGCGCAGCGTTCCCGCCGCACAGTTGCGCGGATTGGCGAAGAGTTTGCGTCCGAGCATCTGCCGCCTTTCATTGACTGCATCGAATGCCGCCTTTGTCATATAGACTTCGCCGCGTACCTCGAAGTACGGCAGCGGCTCTTTGAGCGTATGTACGACATCTTCGATGACTTTGGCATTTTCCGTGACGTCTTCGCCCTGTACGATGCCGTCGCCGCGCGTGACAGCGCACACAAGTTCGCCGTTTTCGTAGCGCAGCGCAAGGGACAACCCGTCAATCTTTTCTTCGACGATGAAGGTAGGATTTTCCACGCGCTCCTGCAAATCATACACAAAGGCTTCGATCTCTTCGCGCGAAAACACGTCTTGGAGCGATAGCATCGGTACATCGTGCTTCACGAATGCTCCCGCCGTGCGCTTTGCCGCGCCGCCAACCCGCTGTGTCGGTGAGTTTTCCGTGATAAGCTCGGGATACTCTTTTTCCAACGCTTTCAAGCGCAGCATGAGCTGATCGTATTCGTAGTCGCTGATTTCGGGATTATCGTCGTTGTAGTAGCGCACATTGTGGCGGCGGATCGTGCGCCGCAGCTGTGTCATCTCTTTTTTTACTTCTTGCATGTCCATAAGAACCTCAGACTTTCTCAATCGGGGCGTACTTTTGCATCAGCCCCTTGATGCCGATTTGCGGGAACGCGATCTTCAGCTCGACTTCTTCGCCCTCACCCTTGACGGAAACGATCGTGCCGATGCCCCATTTTCCGTGACGCGCCTTATCGCCGGCACGCCATGTCACATCCATGCGCGGGCGAATGGCAGCGGTCGAGGCAGGACGCACCGCGCGGGGAACAGGCGGTTCGGGCGAAAGCGGCGCAGAGGAAGAAGCTGCTGCTCCTTGCAGGTTTTGCAGAATTTCAAAAGCGGACTGCGGTTTCCCCTGTCGCAGCGACGCTGCGTATGCACTTTTCCCGAAGGGCTGCGCCTGCTCTACATAAGCGTCGGGGATTTCTGCAAGAAATCTCGACGGCGGATAGATATTGCCCTTGCCGTAGAGCGTCCGATAGCGTGCATAGCTCAAGTAGAGCTTTCGCTCGGCACGCGTAATGCCGACATAGCAGGTACGCCGTTCCTCTTCGATCTCACTCGGCTCAAGCAAGGTTCGTGCATGAGGGAAGATCCCCTCTTCCATGCCCACGAGGAAGACGACGGGGAACTCCAAGCCTTTTGCCGAATGAAGCGTCATCAGCGTTACTCGATCATCTTCCATATTCGCCGTATCAACATCGGAAACGAGCGCGATTTGGTTCAAGAAATTTTCAAGCGACGGATCATCCTCCGTCGTTTCAAATTCACGCGCCAAGCCGATAAATTCACGCAAATTCTCAATGCGCGTCTGTGCCTCCGGCGTATTCTGTTTCTCCAAATCCTTGATATACCCCGTATCGTCGAGCAAGGCTTCGATAAACGCAGAAAGCGGCATGACGCTGATCTTTCCGATGAGATTAAAAAGAAGTGCAGAAAACGCTTCGAGCAAATTCTTCGTGCGCGTCTTGAATCCCAAGGTATCGAGCGCTTCCGGACTAGACAGAACGTCAAACAGCGAAGCATCCTGTTCTGCGGCGTACTCTGTGAGCTTGGCAATCGTCGCGGCGCCGATGCCGCGCTTGGGTACGTTGATAATGCGCAGGAGGCTCACAGCATCGAACGGATTATAGAGAACGTGCAGATAAGCAACGATATCCTTGATTTCCATACGGTCATAGAATTTCAAGCCGCCGACCATCGTGTAGGGCACGCCCGCCGCCATCATCGCTTCTTCGAGAACGCGCGACTGTGCATTCGTGCGGTAAAGCACGGCGATGTCGCCATAGGCGACGGAAAAGAGCGTCTTTTGCTTCTGCACGGTATCGACGACGAATCGCGCCTCGTCGCGCTCATCGTTCGCTTGATAGACGGCGATTTTCTCTCCCGCGGCATTCTCCGTCCAGAGTTTCTTGGGCTTGCGGTTCGCATTATTTGCTATGACGGCGTTTGCCGCCGCTAGAATCGTCTTTGTCGAGCGGTAGTTTTGCTCAAGTTTGATCGTCTTTGCGTTCGGGAAATCCTTCTCAAAATTCAAGATGTTGCTGATGTCCGCACCGCGCCAGCCGTAGATCGACTGGTCGGCATCGCCCACGACGCAGAGGTTTTGATGCTCGCCTGCCAGAAGCGCCGTGAGCCTGTACTGTGCGCCGTTCGTATCCTGATATTCGTCGATGAGAATGTAGCGGAAACGCCGCTGATATGTTTGGCGAAGCTCGTCGTTGTTTTCGAGAAGATCGACGGAAAGCAGCAGGAGATCGTCAAAATCCAACGCGTTGTTCTCGCGCAGCTTCTTGTCGTAGAGACTGAAAAGCTCCGCAATCTTCTTCGCATGGAACGTATCCGCCTGCCGCGCGTAAGCGCGCGGGCCGAGCATGAGATTCTTCGCGTTCGAAATGGCGCTCTGCACCTTCGCGGGCGCGAACTGTTTGTCGTCGAGATTCAGCTCCTTGAGACACGCCTTGATAACGGTTTTGGAATCCGACGTATCGTAGATGACGAAATTCTTCTTGTAGACTTCGCCCGCTTCGATCTCACGCCGCAAAAAGCGTGCGCAGAACGAATGGAAGGTACTGAGCCAGACTTCCTTGCCCAAGCCGCCGATCATGCGGTCAACACGCTCGCGCATCTCCGCAGCCGCCTTGTTCGTAAATGTGATCGCCAAGATCCGATACGGCGGCACGCCGTGCGCCAGAAGATTGGCGATGCGGCATGTGAGCACCTTCGTCTTGCCCGAGCCGGCTCCCGCCATGATGAGCAAAGGTCCGTCGATATGTGCGACGGCTTCTTGCTGCATGGGATTCAAGCCTTGAAAAATATCCACTGTATCAACCTCGCAAATTCAGCTTGCGCACGGCAAGCGAAAAGGCTGCCGCAGTATACTGCAACAGCCTATGGTAGGAACTCACTGCTTCTTGATCAATTTGACGGCTTCCGAAAGCGGCGGAATGATCTGCTTCTTGCGCGACATGACGCCGGGCAGATAGATATGCGTGCCGCTGGCATCCTTATGGAATGCCTCTCCGATCAAGGTCTTGGGCGATCCTGTATAGAGCAGATGCGTTCCCTCGGCGATGATGTCTGTGACCATGACGAGGCTCATGTCATAGCCCTCTTTCTTGCAGACGTCCGTCATGCTTTTGATGATTTCCGTTTCGATCTCCATGACTTCCTTCGGATCCATCACGGAAATCTGGCTGACAATGACACGGTAATCACCGATCTGGAACTCCTTCATATCGTTCTTGGTGATCTCAAGCGGCGACATGTTGCCGATGCCAGAACCTGCCTTGAGCATCGCCATACCATACTCCATCACATCGACGTCGGCGATTTCCGCCAGACGCTCCGCCGTTTTCTTATCGTACGGCGTGCAGGTCGGCGACTTGAAGAGTACGGTGTCGGAAAGGATCGCCGAGAGAAGCAGACCTGCAATCGACGGCGGGATATCGACATCTCGATGCCAGTGCATATTTGCCACGATCGTCGCCGTGCAGCCCACAGGCTCTTGGCGCGTGAAGATCGGCTCGCTCGTCTGGATGCCGCCGAGACGATGATGATCGATGATCTCAAGGATCTTCGCTTCCTCGATACCCTCGACCGCTTGTCCACGCTCATTGTGGTCGACTAAGATGACGCGCTCGCGCTCCGGCACCATGAGCATGTCCTTGCTAACAAGACCGACGAGCTTGCCATTTTCTACAACGGGATAATTTCGGTAGCTGTACTGTTCCATCGTACCCTTGATGTCGCTCAAAAGATCGAGCGGCTTAAAGGCGACGATCTCCTCCTGCATGATGCGCTTGACGGGAACGCACTGGTTGATGAGTCGCGCACAGGTATACGTGTCGTAGGGCGTATTGATGATGAGCATGTGACGCGCTTCTGCCTCTTCGATGACGCTTGCCGACACCCTGCCGTTGCCCGTGACAATCATGCAGTCGATTCCCTGCTTCAAGCAGTCGATCAGCGTTTCGTCCCTACGGTCGCCGATGAGAACGACATCGTGTTCTTTGACGACATCTTGAATCATGTGGATGCTGCCGGCGGCGATGCGCACATTGCCGCGAATCTTGCCGCCCTCGTCGCCGCTGACGATAACTTCACCGTCGATGACACGAATCATATCGCGGAAGGAAACGCCGGCGTCGGCAAGATTCTGCATACTGAGTTCCTTGAAGTAGCGCTGCGCGAGATCACTGACCGTCACAATGCCGACAAGCTGCTCTTCTTTATTGACGACGGGAACGGACTTCAAATCGTTTTCACGCATGATTTCACCGAGATGGCGCAGACTGTCTGTCTCCTTGACGACGGTCTTGCAATCAAGCGTGATATCCTTCACGCGCGGATAGAGATCCGTGATGAGGAGCGGCTGCTCCACGCGGAAGTGGTTCAGCGCGAATTTCGTTTCCTCGTTGATCTTGCCCGCACGTGCCGGCACGACATTTTCTCCCATCGCCTGTTTCAGATGCGCATAGCCGATCGCGGAGCAGATGGAATCCGTGTCCGGGTTGCGATGCCCTATCGTATAAATCGGTTTCGTATTTTTCATCGAAAAGAAGCCTCCCGTTTTCAGATGACATATCACGGTTTTCATTATAGCCTACGATGCGCACGAAAAGCAAGCCCGCATCGGCACGATAGAAGTCATATCTTGCCGATGCAGGCTGTATGCACGATCTTTTTCTCCTCACCGTCGAGCGCCAGCGCTTGATGCAGTGCGGCTTCATCAAAGCGACCGACAGCACATGCGCCCAAGCCCAAAGCCTGTGCTGTCAGATAGAGATTCTGCCCGACATGACCGGCATCAAGATAGATATACTCGTAGACCTTGCGCCCGTATGCGCGTATGCCGGAGAGGATGTCGGCGACCCAGAGGAACATCGCCGCGCTTTCTCGTACCATCGCTTGCTGCTTAAAAGCAGCGAGCGCATCCTGTGCAAGCTCTTCTGCAACATCCAGCTTCTTCAGCACATGTTCCACAGGCAAGAATTGATAAAAGCCTCGGGGGACGTCCTCTGCGTTCGAAAGATACAGCAAGGTCGTCAACGGATGGAGCGCCGCTGCCGACGGGACGTTTCGCAGCGTGCGTCCGCTTTCGGCGACCATCTTGACACCTTGCGTGCACCAGAGGAGATAGGAAAGCTCCTGCAAAGACAACGGCTCCGTTGTATATTGCCTGCGGCTTGCGCGAAGCTCGATGAGTTCGAGGAAGTTGATTGCTTTATCCGGCAGAAGATCCGGCTCGGGCAGGCGCAGGATTGCAGCGTTCATCTCAGACATCGGGACGCACGCCGTCCTTGCCCGTGAATTGATGATAGCTGCCGCCGCTCCTGCGGTTCATCAACTCGACGAACAGCTCGTCGGGCACGATGTTGTGGAACGCGAGAAGCACGAGACAATGATACCAGAGATCGCCCATCTCATAGAGGATGTCGCTCTTCGCCATATTCTTCGAGGCGATGATGGTTTCGGCAGCTTCTTCCCCCACTTTTTTCAGGATCTTGTCCTGTCCCTTGTCAAAGAGATAATTCGTGTACGAGCCGTCGACCGGGTGGACGCGCCGCTCTTGAATGACGTGATAGACGGCATTGAGGACTTCCGCCAGCGAGGTCTGCGGCTCATCAGAGATGACGGCGATGCCCTTCTCGTCCTTGCCCAGCCTGCGCCCGCTGAAGCACGAGTATGTACCCGTGTGACACGCGACGCCCGTCTGATGAACGCGCACGAGAAGCGTGTCGCCGTCGCAGTCGTACGAAATCTCTTTGACCTGCTGCACGTTGCCCGAAGTTTCTCCCTTGCGCCAAAGCTTTTTGCGCGAGCGGCTGTAAAACCATGTGAATCCCGTTTCCAAGGTCTTTTTCAGCGATTCCTCGTTCATGTAGGCGAGCATCAGAACTTCGCCGTTTTCCTCCTGCACGATGGCAGGAACAAGACCCTTTTCATCAAAATGTATCATGGAAATATCAACAGAAGTATTCATAATCTGACCTCCACTCCACGATTCTTCATATACTCCTTGACTTCCCTTATGGTAAATTCGCCATAGTGGAACACCGAAGCGGCGAGAACGGCATCCGCCTTTCCCTCCGTCAGCACATCGTAAAAATGCGAGAGCTTTCCCGCACCGCCCGAGGCGATGACAGGCACAGGAACACTTTCGGAAACGGCGCGTGTCAACGCGATGTCATAGCCGTCCTTCGTACCGTCGGCATCCATGCTTGTCAAAAGGATTTCCCCTGCGCCGAGCGCGACGCCCTGCTTCGCCCATGCGAGGCAGTCCATGCCCGTCGGCGTTCTGCCGCCGTTGATATAGACCTCCCATCGACCTTCGCCGCTCTTTCGCGCGTCGATGGCGAGGACGATGCACTGCCTGCCGAACCGCTCCGCGCCAAGGCGCAGAACTTCGGGGGCTTTGACCGCCGCCGTGTTGAAGGACACTTTATCCGCGCCCGATTTCAACAGTCTTCGTATGTCCTCGGGCGTGCGTATGCCGCCGCCGACCGTGAACGGAATGAACACCTCGGACGCGCAGGCCTCGGCCACCTGTACAATGGTCGAACGCTCCTCGTGCGATGCTGTGATGTCGAGGAACACCAGCTCGTCGGCGCCTTCGCGGTCGTAACGCGCCGCAAGCTCCACAGGATCGCCCGCGTCGCGCAGACCGACGAAGTTCGTGCCTTTGACGACGCGCCCGTTTTTGACATCGAGGCAGGGAATGATGCGCTTCGTATACATTTTACCTCTCTCCTTCGGCGATTTCAATGGCTTTTGCTAAATCGAGCGCACCCGTATAGATGGATTTGCCGACGATCACGCCGCATACCCCCTCGGCTTCGAGCGCTTTCAAGCGGCGGATGTCAGCGAGCGAGCTTACGCCGCCCGAAGCGATGACCGACGCGCCGCTCTCCTTGGCAAGAGCGACCGTCGCCTCCGCATTGACGCCCGCCAGAGTTCCGTCGCGCGAAATATCGGTGTAGATGATCGTGCGGACGCCCGCCTTGACCATGCGCCGCGCCAGCTCGCCCGCTTCTACATCGCCCGAAACGCCCCAGCCGTCAACGGCGACGATGCCGTCCTTGGCGTCGATGCCCACGACGATACGCTCCTTGTACCGTTGACAAGCCTCTTTTACGAGTTCCGGCTCCTGTACCGCTACGGAGCCGAGGATCACGCGATGTACGCCGAGGGCAAGCGCCGTTTCGATATGTTCGAGCGAACGGATGCCGCCGCCCAGCTCCACCGGAAGCTCGACGCTGTGCAAGATACGCTCGACCGTATCGAGGTTCATCGGCTTCTTTGCCAAAGCGCCGTCCAAGTCCACGAGATGAAGGAAGCGTGCGCCGGCATTTTGCCATTTCCGCGCCATTTCTTCCGGTCGGTCGGAAAAAACAGTTTCCTTTGCAAAATCTCCCTTGAACAAGCGTACACATTTGCCGTCTCTTATATCAATCGCCGGAATGATGAGCATACCTTCCGCCCCCTATGGATGTAAGGAACCACTGATAAATTCAGCCGCCCATCTTCACACATCTGCACTGTCCTCTCGTCGTCGACAAATCCTAGACGTAGCTCTACTACGCCTGCGGTTTGTCTCCTTACTGAGCCGTCCAAGAGCCAAGTCCGAAGGACGCAGGCGATTGGGCAACGGCTCGTATGCGAAAACGTCCCAAGAATGCAAGCGCGAAGCGCGCCGCATGATTGGCTGACGTTGACCGCTATAGGCACAGCGCATCTGTGCAAATCTGGGCAACTTCATTTTATCAGCGTTTCCTTAAAGATTCACAAAATTCTTCAAGATTGCGCTGCCGACCGCACCCGATTTCTCGGGATGGAATTGGACGGCTTGAACATTGTCCTTCGCCACCGCCGCCGTGACGCATTCGCCGTACGTCGTCTGCGCCGTGATGATTTCAGGCGCTTCGGGCGCCGCATGGTAGCTGTGGACAAAATAGACGTAAGCGCCTGCTGAAATCCCTCGGAAAAGGTCGTTCTCCCCGCGCCTCTCTCTAAACGTCAAAGAGTTCCATCCCATGTGCGGAATCTTGAGCTGCGGCGCTTGAATACGGCGCACTCTGCCCGAAAAAATCCCGAGTCCATGAACGCCCGGCGATTCGTCGCTGCCCTCGAAGAGGATCTGCAAGCCCACGCATATCCCGAGAAGCGGCTTTCCTCCTTCGATCTCGCGCCGAATCACAGGAATCAGTCCCGTCGCTTCCAAGCGCTTCATACAGTCGCCGAACGCGCCTACACCGGGCAAAACGAGTTTTTCCGCCGCCGCGATTTTTTCTGCATCGTGTGTGACTTCCACCGCTGCACCCGCGTATAAAAGCGCCTTTTCCACGCTGAAGAGGTTTCCCACGCCGTAATCAATGACTGCAATCATGCCGATCCTCCTACAAAACACCCTTGCTCGACGGCACGCCTTCGATGCGTGGATCCTTGGCAACGGCGATGCGCAGCGCATGACCGAGCGCCTTGAAGATCGCTTCGATCTTGTGATGCGTATTCCTACCGTAAAGCACCTTGGCATGAAGCGTGATGCCGGCGTTAAAGGCAAAGGCGCGCAAAAATTCCTCCGTCAGCTCCGTATCGTAGCTGCCGACGACGGGCGTCATTTCGCCCCCGTCGTAGACGAGATACGCTCTGCCGCTGAGATCGAGCGACACAAAGGCGAGCGCTTCATCCATCGGCAGATAGAAGGAGCCATAGCGCGTGATGCCCGCCTTGTCGCCGAGGGCGTCGCGAAACGCCTGCCCCAAGGCGATGCCGATGTCCTCGACGGAATGATGCCCGTCCACCTCAAGATCGCCACGGCACTGAATCTCCAAGTCGAAAAGCCCGTGTACGGCGAAAAGCGTCATCATGTGATCGAAGAAGCCGATCCCCGTATGGCTCTCGCATTTGCCCGTGCCGTCCAGAGCGATGCGAAGCGCGATCTCCGTTTCGTTTGTCTTCCGCTGAATCTCGGCTTGCCGCATATCAATCGCTCCTCCCTTGGCTGCGCAGACGCACGGCATTGGCATGGGCGTGCAGCCCCTCCGCTTCCGCAAGGCGTATGATGTCCGCCTCCACCTCATGCAGAGCATCCTTCGTATAAGAAATGATGCTCGTGCGTTTCATGAAGGTTTCGACGTTGAGCACGGAGTAGAATCGTGCCGTGCCGCCCGTGGGCAGCACATGGTTGGGGCCTGCGAAGTAGTCGCCCAAAGGCTCGGGCGAGTACGCGCCGAGAAAGACGGCGCCCGCATGGTGCACATAAGGCAAGAGTTCAAACGGCTGCTTCGTCAAAAGCTCCAGATGCTCCGGCGCGGAGATGTTCGCATACTCTATCGCCTCCATGATATGGTCGGCGATGACGATAAGACCGTTCTGCTCGATCGACGCACGGGCGATCTGCTCCCTCGGCAGTCCCTTGAGTTGCTCCTCCACCAAGGCATCGACCTCGTGCGCGAGCGCTTCGCTCGTCGTGATGAGAATGCTCGATGCCAAGGTGTCATGCTCCGCTTGACTGAGCATGTCGGCTGCCGTATAGGCGGGATCCGCCGTTTCATCAGCGACGATGAGGATCTCGCTCGGCCCTGCCAGCATATCGATGTCGCAATGCCCGTAAACCGCCTTTTTCGCCAGTGTGACGAAGATGTTGCCGGGGCCTGTGATCTTATCGACGCGCGGAATCGTCTGCGTGCCGTAAGCCATAGCGGCAATCGCCTGCGCACCGCCGATCTTATAAATCTTCGATACGCCCGCGATTTTCGCCGCAAGAAGCACATAGGGATTGATCTTGCCGTTTTTCGGCGGCACCATCATGAGGATTTCACCGACGCCCGCGACAGCGGCAGGCACGGCGTTCATCAAAACGGACGACGGATACGCCGCCGTGCCGCCCGGCACATAGATGCCCGCACGGTCGAGCGGTATCAGTGACTGCCCGAGAATCGAGCCTTTCTCGCGGTATGTCAGCCACGAGTTTGCCTTTTGCTCCTCGTGATAGCTGCGTACATTGTGCGCGGCTTTTTCCAGCGACGCGACGATCGCAGGATCGGCGGCTTTTGCCGCTTCGGCAAACTCTTCTTCCGATACTTGAAAATCTTCGGGAGAAAAATCCGTGCCGTCAATGAGCTTCGTATACTTGACGACAGCTTCATCGCCATGACGGCGCACATCCTCGACGATGCGCAGGGCGACCTCCGCCGCCGTGAGATCTGTGCCGAAAATTTTCTTATTTGCCTCGCGTATCTTAGGGCTGAGCTGCACCTCGTCGAAGGGCGGCTTCGTCAACAGCTTCCGAATCGCGTCCTTTCCGAGCGCTTTCGCCGATACAATCTTCATCGTTTTGCCTCCCCGCTTTCCAATGTGCCGCGCAAATCTTCGACCAGACGATAGATTCGATCAAACTTCAGCTTATAGCTCACGCGATTGACAATAAGCCGCGCCGACGCATCCATGATGTGCGCGATCTCCTCAAGGTTGTTCTCCTTCAGCGTCGTACCCGTTTCTACGATGTCCACGATGCTCTCGGAAAGCCCGACCAGAGGGCCAAGCTCAATCGAACCGTTGAGCTTGATATACTCCATCTGCATCCCCTTTTTCGTAAAAAACTGCTCGGCGATATGCGGAAACTTCGTCGCGACACGCGTATGCGCATAGTCCGTGAGCTTTGCCCGCTTCTCAGCCTTGTCCACCGCCATCATCAGATGACATTTGCCAAAGCCCAAGTCAAGCACCTCATAGACGTCTTTCTCCTCTTCTGCGAGAACGTCCTTGCCGATAACGCCGATGTCCGCCGCACCGTATTCGACGTACGTCGGCACGTCCGCCGTCTTTGCGACGATGAAACGAATCTTCTTCTCCTCGTTGGCGATGATGAGCTTGCGCGACTTCTCTTCCAAGCCCTCCGCCGTATAGCCGACGCGGGAAAAAAGTTCCTTGGAAAGCCCGAAGAGTTTGCCCTTCGGGAAAGCAATCGTCAAGTATTCCTTGCCGTTTATATCCATTCCTTGCACCTCAAATCACTAGGGAAACGCTGATAAAATGAAGTTGCCCAGATTTGCACAGATGCGCTGTGCCTATCTAGGAGACAAACCGCAGGCGTAGCAGAGCTACGTCGAGGATTTGTCGACGACGAGAGGACAGCGTAGATGTGTGAAGATGGGCGGCTGAATTTATCAGTGGTTCCCTAATTCATGTTGTCCGCCTGCCGCAGTAAACGCAATTCCGCTGCATCGGATGAAGCGGGCGGACTGTGGTGCAGGCGTATGACGGCAGCCTCTTTGCCGCACCCCAGCAGCCGCAATTTCTCGCTGCCGATCTCCGCATGATGATAATAGACATAGAGCGCATGACGCCAAAAGCCGAAAACTCCGTCGCGCGAAAGAGCCGCAAAGCGGCGGGAAAGCTGCGGTAAAAAACGGTGCAAAAGGACGACGCCGACCTTGCCCCAGAGACCGAGATCCCCTTGCACGCGCCCCACATCATGAAGAAGCGCGATGCGCACGAGAAAATTTTCGTCGATGCCGTCTTCCGCACGCGCCAGCTGCAGCGCCGTATATGCCGTATGAACGGCATGACGCTGATCGATGACGTCCATCGCATAGAAAAGCGCACGTTCCTCTTCACTCAGAAAGCGGCGGACAAACGCATGGTCACGTTCACGCAAACGCGCCGTAAGCGCATGAAAAAATTGCAGAATCCTCTGTTTCATGAAATATAGATCAACTCTTGATAGCCCTTGCTTTTTCTATACGCATCGGCAATCTGCTCCGTTTGCGCCTGAAATGCTATTTCAGCGACTTTCCCCTGCGCCCGCAGCCGCTTTGCCTCCTGCAAGGCTTTGGGGAGCTGATCGTGCGCATAGGCGATGTAGCAGTCCTTTTGGGGCAGAGTCTTTTCGCGGCTCTGCCGCTCCTTCGCCAAGAGCAGACGCTCGATGCCGAGCGCGAAGCCCGTGGCAGGGCAGGCATTGCCGAATCCCGCGAGCAGCTGGTCGTAGCGTCCGCCGCCGCAGATCGGATAGCCCAGCCCCGGGGCATACGCCTCGAAGACCATGCCTGTGTAATAATTCAAGCTGCGGATCACGCCGAGATCAAAATAGACGGCATCGGCAACGCCATATTCCTGCAAGAGCCGATAGATTTCCGACAGATTGTCGAGCGCACGTCTGCCCTGCTCGTTCAAGGCGATACTGTAAGCTTCCTGCAGCACATCTTCCTTTCCGTGCAGCGTGGGCACCTTTTTCATGCTCTCTTTTGCCGCAGCGGAAAGATTCGTTTCCTCCGTGATCGCGGCAAGCGCTACCAAATCATGACGCTCCAACGCATGTGTGACGCGCTCTTGCTGCGATTCCGTGAGATGCAGCTGGCGCATCATGCCGCTGATGAAATCCACCTGCCCGAGACAGACTTGGAACTCCTGCAAGCCTGCCGCCTGAATGCTCTCGATTGCCAAAGCAATGACTTCGGCATCGGCCGTGACATCGTTCGTGCCGATCAGCTCGACACCGCCCTGGTTGAATTCGCATTGACGCCCCGCCTGCGCCTGCTCCGAGCGAAAGACGTTGCTGATATAGGCGAGCTTTAAGGGCAAAGGCTCCTCTTTCATACGGCTCGCCACAAGACGCGCGATCGGCGTCGTCATCTCATGGCGCAGCGCCAGCGTGCGGTTATCCTTATCAAACAGCTTGAACATCTGCGGCTCAAGGGAGCGTCCGCTGCCGATCGTCAGCGTATCGAGATACTCAATCGCAGGCGTCGCGACTTCATCGTAGCCCCAGCGGTAAAAAAGCTCCATGAGAGCGGCTTCCACGCGGCGCTTTTCCTGCGCTTCCTGCGGCAGAAGATCTCGTGTTCCGTAGGGAATCCCGAACATCCATTCATTCTCCGGCATTTTCAGTCACCTCTCGCTCCTCTTGGCGGCGCATCCTTTCCAATACGAGCTCATAGCCGTCAGCACCGTAATTCAGGCAGCGCTTCACGCGGCTGATCGTCGCCGTGCTGGCGCCTGTCCGCTCCACGATCGCATCGTATGTATTCCCCTGCCGCAGCATAGACGCCACCTCAAGGCGCTGCGCCATCGCCTTGAGCTCGGCGACCGTGCAAATATCCTCGAAAAAAGCGTAGCTTTCCTCTGTATCACGCAAATGCAGCACAGCCGCCATGAGCTGATCGCTCAACTCATTTCGCAGCTTTTCATTGATCATATCCATCCCGCCTTTTATTTCAAACATCGATTTCCTTTAATGCTTTACAATACGAAAATACCATTTTATTATATCATCTCTCGAAAGAAGCTGCAAGTTCCTCTGACAATTCTCTCAACATCTTGTATAATAGAGTTATATTTGCCAAATTTCCATTAAAGCATGGGGTGTTTTATCAATGGATATACGCGAAGATTTCATGCTCGCTCATAATCAAAACGTCGAGCAAAACGAAAAACTTTCCGCAAAAAGCAAGCGGCGTATGCAAAAGAGCAAGGCGTTCAATACGATCAAATCCTACGCAAGCGACTGGAACGATTTCGCTGACTGGTGCGAGCATCAAGAGAAGTGCGCCCTGCCCGCCGAGCCGGAAACCATCGTCAACTATATCAACGACTTGGCGGACAACGCGAAAGCAAACACTGTCTCTCGCCGCGTCACGGCGATCTCAGAAAACCACATCGCCGCCGGCTACAAGCGCGACAATCCCGCACATTCCGGCCTTGTGCGCAACGCCATGTCCGCCATTCGCCGCGAAAAGGGTACGTTCCAGCACGGCAAAGCGCCGATTCTTTTGGAGACGCTCTATCTGATTGCCGACGGCTTCGGCGAAGATGAGACCTCGATTCGCGACAAAGCGCTGCTTCTCCTCGGCTTTGCCGGCGCTTTTCGCCGCTCGGAGCTTGTCGCACTCTCTGCCGAGGATATAAAATTTTCCGCAGAAGGCATGGTCGTCTTCATCGGTAAATCGAAGGGCGATCAGCTCGGCAAGGGCAGCTATATCGGCATCCCCTATGCACCCGATGCAGAAATCTGCGCCGTGCGTGCGCTCCGTGCTTGGCTTTCCCTCAGCGGCATCAAAAAAGGCCCGCTCTTTCGCCCGTTCAAGCGCAACCATGAGCTGCGCGATACACAGCTTTCGGACAAGTCCGTGGCTCTCATCGTCAAGAAATACATCAAGAAGGCGGGACTCAGCGAAGAGGATTTCGCCGGACACAGCCTGCGGCGAGGCTTCGCCACGAGCGCCGCGCAGCACGATGTCGATGCTCTGACCATCATGCGCCAGACGCGCCACAAGTCGGAGAAGATGGTGCATCGCTACATCGAGCAGGGAAATATCTTCAAGGACAATCCTTTGGCACGCATGTATGGAAAATAAAGGACGCGTTCCCTAACACCTCGGACTCGCTCGAAAATATGAATCGCGACAAAAATCCCTCCTGTTGCAGAAAAAAACTACAACAGGAGGGATTTTCTATGCCAAGATCATATAGAAGCACAGCGCTTACTCTGCCTCTTCTTCCAGACGCATGAGCATGAAGCAATAGTCGGAGAGGCGGTTGAGGAATACGCGATCTTCTTCGTGAAGATCATCCTCTTTCGCCAGAGCGCAGAAGCGGCGTTCGGCGCGGCGCACCGTAGTACGCGCGAGGTCGAGCATTGCGCCTGCCTGCGTCGCACCCGGAATCAAAAAGTGATCGAGTTTCGGCAGCTTCGCATCGATGGCGTCAATATCCTTTTCGAGCATTTCCGCATCCTCGCGCGTAATCATCGGTTTTTCCCCAAGACTCGCAATGTCTGCCATAAGAAGCGGCAGCTTCTTCAAAAGTGCAAAAATCTTCTCTCGCACGATTTCTTTTGTCGCAAAGGCTCGCGCCATCGCGAGAGCCGATCCTACTTCATCCACAGAGCCGTAGGTCTCGACACGCAGCGAATTTTTGTCCACGCGCTCACCTGTGTAGAGACTCGTCTGCCCCTTGTCCCCCGTTTTCGTATAAACGCCCATCTTCATCACCCCAACGCAGTCAAACGATCAAAAAGCTCGCGGCAAAAATATCCGATCAGTCGAGAACTTCAATCGCGCTGAAGAAAATAGCGATCTCACGCGCTGCACTCTCGGGGCTGTCGGAAGCATGAACGGCATTTTTGCCGACGCTCTCGGCGTAGAGTTTGCGAATCGTTCCTTCGGCAGCCTCCGCAGGATTCGTCTTGCCGTTGAGTTCACGCACGCGAGCAATGGCGTCATCACCTGCGAGTACCATAGCGACGAGCGGCGCCGACGTCATAAATTCTTCAAGTTCTGCATAGTAGGGGCGTCCGATATGCTCGGCGTAATGCTTCTTTGCCACGCGCGGCGTCATCTGCATGAGCTTCATCGCGAGGATCTTAAGCCCCGCCTTTTCGTAGATGGCGATGATATCGCCCGTGTGCTGCTTCTCGAAAGCGTCCGGCTTGATGAGTACCAAAGTCTTTTCCTGCATCTTCATATCTCCTTTTACTTTCCTTGATGTTCCCGCGCTTCGCGCTCCTCCCGATAAACTCGGGCGAGCTTGCAGTAGTTCATCGCCGAGGCGTGCACCGCCTCGACCTCATCTTCGCGCAGCGCGCGGACAATGCGCGAAGGATTGCCGTAGACCAGGGAATCATGCGGAATCTTCTTGTGCTGGGTCAGAAGCGTCGCCGCACCGATAATCGTATTTTCTCCGATCTCCGTATAGCCGAGCAAGGTGGATCCCATGCCGATCAGACAGTTGTCGCCGACCTTACTGCAGTGGATCAGCGTGTTATGCCCGATCGTCACATAGTCGCCGATGACCGTCGGTGTGTCGCCCATGACATGAATCGTTGCATTGTCCTGCACATTCGTATACCTGCCGATGACGACGGGCTGCAAATCGCCGCGAATCACAACATTGAACCAGATGTTCGCCCCTTCCCTGATCGTCACATCGCCGATGATCGTCGCGTTCGGCGCGATCAAAGCCGTCGGATCGATCTTCGGCGATATGCCTTTATAAGGCAGAATGACTGCCATGCGAACCACTCCTTCTTGTTTCCCTTATCTGACAGAACTATTATAAGGAATTTTTCCTTTCTTGTAAAGAAGATCGCCGCAAGCACGGGGTTTTAAGCAGTCTGCGGAAAAAGACGAACGGCGGCAAAATCAAGCGGAAAGATACCGCTTCAAGAGCCGCCCACGCTCTTCACGCAGCCATTTTCCAACGGCGGCTCCATAAAGAGCAGGCGGCGCTTCACTGCCGCGCACCTGACGCAATCTTTCGAGCAGCTCCGCGCCTCGTGAAAGATATGGCGGCAGAGAGCCGTGATCGGCGCGGATGATGCAAAGAAAATCGGGGAACGAAAGCCCCGATTTTTCGATCATAAACAGAAGATCAGCGATCTTGCCCGCCTTTTTTAGAAGAGGTGCGCGCATGTGCTCTCGGATGACGAAGCGAGCCGCCGTCAGCCACGTCTTCGGCAGTGTCATACGTGAATTCCACGATTCGAGCACTTCGACGCCGCGCACTTCGTGCCCGTAATGATGCGGCAGCATTTCTTTGGGCGTCGTCCCCTTGCCGATATCATGAACCAACGCGGCAAAACGCGCAGCAGGCGTCGGCGTCACCCTCGCCACAGCATCGACGATCTGCATCGTGTGGCAGAAGGCGTCGCCCTCGGGATGGCACTCGACAGGCTGCATTTTTCCCTGTAAGGCAAAGATTTCGGGAAATACTGCGGATAAGAGCTTCGCCTGCGCCAACGCCAAAAAGAAGCGCGACGGCTCAGGCGCGGCGAGTGCACGTGAAAGTTCATGCACGACGCGCTCGTGCGGCTCTTTTGCAAGCTCCGCCGCACATAGAGTCATCTGCGCCACGGTATCTTCGTCGATGGAAAATCCCATCTCCGCTGCTTGACGAGCCGCGCGTAATGCCCTTACGGGATCTTCGGAAAAGTGATGCGACGTCGCGCGGATCCGACGGTGCGCGACGTCGTCGCGTCCGTCGTAAGGATCAATAAATTCCATCTTAGGCAGGTGAAACGCCATGCTGTTGATGCGCGTATCACGGCGGAAAAGATCTTCTTCGATGGTAACTTCCTTGCCAAAGTCGACGGAAAATCCCGTGTAGCCGCGCCCCGACTTTCTTTCCCTGCGTGCAAAGGCGATCTCCGACGGCACACCGTCAATCTGCATCTGATAGACAGGAAAGGAACGCCCGATAAGGGCGGCTTGCGGAAAAAGCTGCATGAAAGTCTGCCGTTCCAGCCCCGTGACGACAAAATCCTTATCCTGCGGCTCAACTCCTCTGAGGCGATCACGCACCCAGCCGCCGACAAGATAGACGTTGCCGCCGACGCTTTCCACCGCCTTGACGAAATCCTCCTGCCGCATACATTACACCTCCCGCATCGGTACTTTTTCACACGTCAGCGGTTCTTCAAAACTCTCGCACCGTGAGCGTCAATCGAGAGCCGTAGCGCGTGCGCCGCGATCTCATGTTTCGCGAAAGCCTTGACCATAGCTTCTGCCACCGCTTCTTCATTCTCCAAGGTATAGGCGATAAGGCACGGTCCGGCGCCGCTGAGGCTTGCCCCCAGAGCGCCCGCGCGTCGTGCAGCATAAAAGACATCCGTCATGCCGGGGATGAGCTTTTCTCTGTACGGCTGATGCAGAGCGTCGGCAAACGCATTGCGCAGGAAGCGCGGCTGCCCTTTCGTCAGCGCAGCGACAAGAAGCGCCGCACGACTCACGTTGAATATAGCATCTTTCATTTTCACCTGTTCGGGCAGCACGCTTCGGGCAAGCCGCGTTGAGAGAGGAAATTCCGGCACGGCGATGACGAGTTTCAGCGGCATACGCGGCATCAGAGAGAAGCATTCGACTTTGCCGCGCGTGACGACACTGATCGTGAAGCCGCCGAAGATCGCAGGCGCAACATTGTCGGGATGACCTTCGATGTCCGTCGCCATCTGCAGAAGCTCGCGCCTGGAAAAGCGATTGCCTAAGAGGGCGTTCGTCGCCTTGAGCCCTGCGACGATTGCGGCAGCGCTGCTGCCAAGACCGCGCGATAAGGGGATATGGTTCGTCATGCGAATGCGAAAGCCTCTGATTTCATCGTCGAGATGCGCACGCCTCAAGATCGTACGAATGGCGCGAAGGACGATGTTGCGCGCGTCACACGGGATGTTTTCCGCACCTTCGCCCTCAATTTCGATGACAAGCTCTTCTTCTTGCTTCAGCGTGAGTTCCAAATCGTTGTAAATCGTACAGGCAACGCCGATGGAGTCGAATCCAGGCCCGCAGTTCGCACTCGTACCCGGCACGCGCACACGAATCGTTCGGTTCAGCATGACATGCCGTCCTCCTGTGTACTTTCCACGCGAATGATGCTGCGAATCTCGCTGATGACGGAGAGCTTCTTGAGATCTGCTGCAGCTTCCTGCAGCTCCTTATGCTTGACGATATGCGTGACCGCGACGATTTCTGCACGTGTCTTATAACTTCTCGTCTGAATGACGGATTTCAAGCTGACCTTATGATTGCCAAACGCCGTTGCAATGGCGGCAAGTACACCCGGCTCATCATCGACGAGGAGTCGCACATAGTAGGACGCCTTTGTTTCTTCCACGGGGCAAAGCCCCTTATGTGCATAGCATGTGCAGTGCAGACGGCCGAAGGTGTCGAGCTGCATATCGCGTGCAATATCGATGACGTCAGCGACGACCGCCGAAGCTGTCGGCAATGAGCCGGCGCCGCGCCCGTAGAACATCGCCTCGCCGATCGCGTTGCCGCGCACGAAGATGGCGTTGTAAACATTGTTGACGGATGCGAGCGGATGCGTTTTCGGCAAAAACACGGGATGCACGCGCACATCGACGCCCGCCTCGCCAAGGTCGCGTCCGATGGCAAGGAGCTTGATGACGTAGCCGAGCGCTTTGGCGTACTCAATATCCTCGGGAGTGATACGCGTGATGCCCTCGACCGATACATCCTCGAAGCGGACGCGCGTGTTGAAAGCTATGGACGCGAGAATCGCGATCTTACGCGCCGCATCAAGACCCTCGACATCAGCGGCAGGATTCGCTTCAGCGTACCCCTTCGCCTGCGCTTCTTTGAGTACACTGTCATAGTCCGAGCCGTTCTCTGCCATCTGCGTCAGCATGTAATTCGTCGTGCCGTTAATGATGCCCATGATCTCTGTAACGCGGTTTGCTGTCAGGCACTGCTTCAACGGCATGACGATGGGAATACCGCCGCCGACGCTCGCTTCAAAATGGAAGTCCACGCCGTATTTTTCCATCGTCTCGAACATGTCCTTGCCGAACTGCGCGACGACATCCTTGTTCGCTGTCACGACGTTTTTTCCCTTTTCCATCGCCAGCAGCATATACTCACGCGCCGGATGAATGCCTCCAAGAAGCTCGATGACGATGTCGATTTCCTCATCGTTTAGGATTTCATCCACATTCTCTGTCAGATGCAGCCCTTCCATATAGGGGCGTTCTTTTTTTGCATCACGCACGAGCACGGACTTCAGCGTGAGTTTCACGCCCGCTTTTGCCGTGATCTCCCGCACATTTTCCCGAAGGACGCGCACGACGCCTGTACCGACCGTGCCGAAACCCAGCATACCGATCTTGATTTCTTTCATCTCTTCACCTTTCATCACGCCTGACCGAGAACCTCAAGGCGCTTCACACCGTCTACCATGCGCAGTTTGTCGAGAAGCGCTTCGAGATCCACCGAGAGATTCGCCGTTTCGATGGAAACCGTTGCATTCGCCACACCTTGCAGGGGGATTCCCTGATTGATTGTCAGCACGCTGCCCGAGTCTGCCGAAATCGTGTTGAGCACGCTCGAAAGGACGCCCTTCTTGTGTTCAAGGAGGAGCGTCAGCGAGATGATCTTGTTGCGGCTTGCCTCGTAGAAAGGAAAGACGTAATCCTTGTACTTGTAATAGGCGCTGCGGCTCAATCCCATGCTGTCGACCGCCTCATTGATCGTGCGGGCGTCGCCGCGCTTGAGCATTTCCTTCACGCGAATCGTCTTTTTGATCGCTTCGGGCAAGATCTGCTCCTGTACGAGAAAAAATCCGCTCTGCGATTTTTGATCTTTGTTCTCTTTACGTTCTCTTGGCATAAAAAACTCCTCCTGCATTGTAATTCCACGTTTGGAATTATATCATTATCTCACACCATTGTACAATCCCTATAGACATTTGGCAAGAGAAGAATTTTCATCCATCCCTATTCAACGATGCCCCGCCTTGATCTTGCTTTCCGTACCGTTCAAAAGTCTCGTGATGTTCGTATGGTGGCGCACAATAACGAGTACGGCAGCGAGTACGCCAAATGCCAAATATTCCGTTGGATAGGCGAATAAAAAGGCGAAGATCGGCACGAGCACCGCACCGACGATGGAGCCGAGCGAAACGTAGCGCGTCACGAACACGATGCCGAGCCATGCAAAAAAGACGATGCCCGTGACTGCCGGCATCAGCATGGCAATGACGCCAAGCCCTGTGGCGACGCCTTTACCGCCCTTGAATCGCAAAAAGACGGACGCCGAGTGACCAAGGATCGCGGCGATGCCGCCGATGACCATGGCGAGCGGCGTGCCCACGAGCAGCATAGCGATGTAAACACCGAGGAAGCCCTTGAGAAAATCAAGCAGGAACACGACCGCACCCGGCCCTTTGCCCAAGGTGCGGTAGACGTTCGTCGCGCCGATGTTACGGCTGCCATGTTCGCGGATGTCGATATGCCAGATCGCGCGGCACAAAATCAGACCATTCGGCACAGATCCCAGAAGATAGGCGAGTATACAGGCGAGCAGCGTCATGGCTCTTCCTCCTCCCTGCCGCGCACGATAAGGCGCAGAGGCGTCCCTTCGAAGCCGAAACTCTCACGCAGCTTGTTTTCAATGTAGCGCAGATACGAGAAGTGCATGAGCTCCGGCTCGTTGACAAAGACGATGAACTTTGGCGGGCGGATGTCCGCCTGCGTGATATAGCGAATCTTGAGCTGCTTTCCCTTGTGCGCGGGCGGCGGATTGACCGCGATCATATCGCGCACGAGATCGTTCAGGATGCTTGTCTTAACGCGCATCGAAGCCTGTTCCGCCACATACTTGACAAGGTCGGTGACGCGCGCGACGCGCTGATGCGTGAGCGCCGAGGTGTAGAGCACAGGCGCGTATTGGATGAAGCCCAGCTCGATGCGCAATTCATCGGTAAAGCGCAGCGTGGATTTATCGTCTTTATTTTCGTAGATGTCCCATTTGTTGACGATGAGCACGACCGCCTTGCCCGATTCATGCGCATAGCCTGCAATCTTCTTGTCCTGCTCCGTGATACCCGCCGTGGCGTCAAGCACGACGAGCACGACATCGGCGCGGTCAACGGCACGCAGCGCACGCATGACGCTGTAACGCTCGATCGGTGCGTCGATTTTCCCCTTGCGGCGCATACCTGCCGTATCAATGAGGATGAACTTCGTGTCCTCCGCCATGAAGTGCGTATCGATGGCATCGCGCGTCGTGCCCGCAACATCGCTGACGATGACGCGATCCTCGCCCAAGAGTGCGTTGACAAGCGAGGACTTTCCTACATTCGGGCGGCCGATGACGGCAATGCTGATCTCATCCGGCTCTTTTTCTTCCGCGCTTCCCTCGGGAAAGAGCGCGACGAGCGCATCGAGCAGATCGCCGAGATTCATTGCGTTCGTTGCGGAAATCGGCACAGGATCGCCCAAGCCGAGGTTATAGAACTCGTAGACATCGGCATCCTGCTTGGGTGAATCGATCTTATTGACCGCCAAGAGCACAGGCTTCTTCGTCGTGCGCAGTATTTTGCCGACTTCTTCATCGGCAAGCGTCAGCCCTGCACGCCCATCGACAAGGAAGAGGATGACGTCCGCCTCCTCCATAGCGATCTGCGCCTGCTGGCGCATTGAGCGCAGGATGACGTCGCTTGTATCAAGCTCGATACCCCCCGTATCAATCATCGTAAATTCTCTGCCGAGCCATTCGGCGTCCAAATAGATACGGTCGCGCGTGACGCCCGGCAGGTCGTCGACAATGGACACGCGCTTTCTGCCCAGTTTATTGAAGAGCGTGGACTTTCCTACGTTGGGTCGTCCCACGATCGCCACGATCGGTTTGCTCATTCCATCCCCTCCTTTTTTTCTTCCCGCGGCTTCGTATACGCCGCATTGCTCTGCCACATGTAGGACGCTGCTGCGTCCGCCACGCCGCGATAATGCTCCCAATCGAGAAGCGCACGCGCGAGGTCGCTGCCGCCCTGCGCCGTTTCGACGCGAAGCTGCGGCACGGCGCGGCGAAACGCTTCAAGCGTCATATCGTCGAGCAAAATATTTTCCCCTGTACGAAGCGCAGATTCGGGCAAAATGACGCCATCCGGCGCATCGGGAAGCTGCGCAAGCGCACGCAGCATATCTTCGCCCGTCAAAAGCCCCGATACATTGACCGATCTGCCGAAGTAATCATTTTCCACACCCAGGCAATCCACGGCAAGCCCCGGTACGGAAATCTCTGCCACAAGTTCACGAAAAAGCGGCGCGACCGACGTACCCGAAAGAATCACCAGATGCAGCGGAGCGTCATATCCCTTGGGCGCACCAAAATTCTCTACGGCCTTTTTCCACTCTTCGATGAAATTACGTGCAAGCCCGATGCCGTTGTCAAGCTGCGGAAAGCCGTCGTATGCCTCGACAGGCGGCACAGGAAGTCCCGCGAGGAAATAGAATTCGTCGCCCAGATAGACGAAACCCTTGCCCATTTTCTCCCGTGCCCGTCGTTGCCACGTCTCGATCTGGCGAATGACGGCAGCCGCTCCTGCGCGATCGAACATCTTCAACGGATAGCAGCCGTCTCGAAAGCGCGTAAGTCCAACGGGCACAATGGCGAGTGACAAAGCGTGCGGCTGTCTTGCCAAAAGCTCCGCCACCGTGCGGTCAAGCTCCTTGCCATCGTTGAGCCCCGGGCACAGAACAACCTGCGTATGGTACTCGACGTCCGCCGCGTCGAGCCGATCGAGATGCCGAACGATCTCAGCCGCACGCTTTGTATTGAGCATGGCGGCGCGCAGGTCGGGATTCATCGCGTGGACGGAAACGAAGAGCGGCGAAAGATGGTAGCGCTCAATGCGCTGAAAATCCCGCTCACGCATATTCGTCAGCGTGACGAAGTTGCCATAAAGGAATGACATGCGATAATCGTCATCTTTGACCGACAAGCTCTTTCTCATGCCCGGAGGCACCTGATCAACAAAGCAGAAATAGCAATGGTTGCCGCACGAACGTATACCGTCGAATACAGCGGACGCGAACTCAACGCCGAGTTCTTCGTCGCAGTCCTTGTCAAAGGCAAGCAGTTCCTGCTCACCATCCGCATGTTCGACGAGAAGCTCAATCTCTTCTTCAGCAAATGCGAAGCTCAAATCAATGATGTCGCGCAGTTCCTGCCCATTGACAGCAAGGATCTTATCGCCTGCCGCAAGTTCCAGTTCTTCCGCCAAACTTCCCGGCGATACACGTATGATTTCCCCAGACAACATGCTTTTCCTCTGACTTTTCTCGGGATGTCGCCCCGTTTTGATGAATAAGGGAGTGATGAATATTCATCACTCCCCGACTGTTCTTATTCAGCTGTGAGGTTTAGGCTTCGCCGCTCTCCTCGTTGGTGACAGGCTCATCCTTGTAATAGGAAACGTCTGAAACCTCTGCGTCGCGCTGCGCCCTCGTGATGGAAAGCGAGATGCGCTTGCGCTTCATGTCGATATGAAGGATTTTAACCTTCACGATGTCGCCAAGCTGCACCGCTTCATCCGCACGCGCAATGCGGCGGTCGGCAAGCTCACCCATCGGAATCAGACCGTCAAATCCCGGCTCAATTTCCATGAAAGCGCCGAAATCCGTAAGTTTAATGATCTTGCCTTTGATGTGCGTACCTTCGGCATAGCGTTCCGCTTTATCGAGCCACGGATCGCGCATCGTATCTTTGACAGACAGGGAGATACGCTTCGTCTCAGGATCGAAGTTCTTCACATAGACATCGACTTCATCACCGACGGAAAGAACATCCGACGGCTGTTTCACGCGATGCCACGCAAGATCAGAGATATGCGCCAAACCATCGACGCCGCCGATATCAATGAATGCACCGTATTCGACGAGACGCTTGACCGTACCGCGGATGATCTGCCCGACTTCGAGCTTCGAAAACACTTCTTCCTGCTTCTTCTCACGCTCTTCCTCCAAGAGACTGCGGCGCGAAAGGACAAGGCGCTGCTTGCGGATGTCGATTTCAATCGGCAGGGCTTCCACCGTCTGTCCGACGTATATGGAAAGATCCTTGACGAAGTGAAGCTCCATCTGCGATGCCGGAATGAAGCCGCGCAGCCCGCTGACAGACGCGACAAGACCACCTTTGACAACCTGTGTGATCTGTGCCTCAACCGTCTTTCCGTCCTCTTTGAGCGCCTCGATTTCCTTCCATGCGACCATACGGTCAGCACGCACTTTCGAAACCGTCGCGCCGTTTTCACCGCCAAGGCTCACGACAAAGACCTCGATCTCATCATCGAGCTTTACGACGTCCTTCGCAGAATCCGGCTCGGGAGACGCAAGCTCTCTCTTCGAGATGGGAATGTCCGCCTTGAGACCGGCGATGTTGACGTAAGCCTGCCCATCGTCGACAGCGACGACCGTAGCCTTTACGACATCGTGTTCCCTTACCTCCTGCATGGACTCTTCTTCAGCCTCAAGCAAACTCTTCATGTCCTGTTCTTGCACTTTTGATATACCTCCTTGATAATCCAGTCCGGTGTTGAAGCTCCGGCTGTAATACCAATTTTTTTGATTTTATCAAACCATTCGTCCTGCAGCTCCGCCGCAGTTTCGATATGATAGGTTTGGCATTCTTTGGCGCACAACTGCGCGAGACGCGTCGTATTGGCGCTGTTTTTACCGCCGATGACGAGCATCAGATCCACTTGCTGTGCGAGCTTGATCGCCGCCTGCTGGCGCTGATCCGTCGCCGTACATATCGTTCGAACGATGCGCACATCATTCGACTTGTCCAGCAAATGGAACACGATTTCCTTGAACTTCGCGCCGGAAAACGTCGTCTGCGCGACGATGCCCATGCGTGCGCACGGTACGACGGCTTCTGCTCCTTCGATGGAATCCACGATGACAGCATCGCCGCCCGCCCATTCGAAGATGCTCTTAACCTCCGGATGACACTTCTCTCCTACGATAACGACAGAATAACCCTCTTGAAAAAGCTCATGCGCCGTCGATTGTGCCTTCTTCACATGCGGACATGTCGCATCTACGAGCAATAGTCCGCGCTCCTTCGCTTCATCATAGACGAGGGGACCCACCCCATGTGAACGTATGATGACCGTCCCTTCATCCAAATCGGGCAGAGCATTGACCATGCCGACGCCCTCTTGCGCCAGACGCGAAACCATCTGCGGATTATGGATGATGGGGCCAAGCGTACAGGAAGACCCGTCAGGCGCGGCCTGCTCACGCGCCATCTTGATCGCGCGCTTCACGCCATAGCAAAAACCGAGGGATTCTGCCAGAAATACTTCCATATATCTACCACCAAATATCCAATGTATCGCAGAAACGAACTTTTCCCTATTTCTGCAATCTACGTTATATTATAGCATAAAATCAATCACTTATGCTATTATTTTTTATCATAACGTAAATTTCATCCATTATTTTTTGTGAAAAATCCTGCAATGCTTGTTTGTCCTGCTTTTCGCCTTGAAAAATCAGCGGTTTACCGTAGATGACACGCAGTTTGGGCAAAAATCCACCGTTTGCAAAAACATGGTCGGTGCCGATGATGGCGGCGGGTACGACGGGCGCCTTCGCCAAGGCGGCAAGCAGCGCGACACCCGGCTCCGCCTTTTTCCTTTCGCCGTGACGACTGCGCGTTCCCTGCGGAAAAACGCCGAGGCAGTTGCCCTTTTTCAATTCCGCAAGAGCCGCTTTGATCGCTCCCCGATCCGCCGCACCGCGCTTCACGGGAAACGAATGGCAGCATCGCAGAATGTAGTCCGCAACAGCATTGAAAAAAAGCTCCTGCTTCGCCATGTAGCTGACGGGACGTGAAAGAAAGGTCGCCAAGAGCGGCGGATCCCAGTTGCTCATGTGATTCGCCGCCAAGATCACAGGTCCCTCTTTCGGCATATTTTCTCTTCCTTCGATTTTAGCGCGAAAAACGACGGAAAAAAGCAAGGCGAAAATAATGCGAAGCATACCATAGATCATTTTTCGCACCTTTCTACGATGGCACGGACGACGGCGGCTATGTCCATGCCCGTCGTATCAAGCAGTTCTGCGTCCGCCGCCTGCATGAGCGGCGAAATCTCGCGCTCGCTGTCTGCCTTGTCGCGCCGCGCAATGTCCGCTTCAAGCTCCGCAAGCGTAATATCGTAACCTTTTTCTTTCAGTTCTTTCCAACGGCGTTTCGCACGCTCCTGCAAGGAAGCCGTGAGAAAAATTTTGACGTCGGCGTTCGGCAAAACATGCGTGGCAATGTCCCTGCCATCCATGAGCACGCCGCCCGCGTCTGCCATGCGCCTTTGCTGCTCAACCATCTTCTCACGCACGGGACCAAGACGCGCTGCCTGCGAGACGACGGCGCTGACCGCAGGCGTACGGATCTCGCCCGTGACCTCTTCACCGTCAACAAACACTCTGGTCGCTGCGCCATCGTACCGCAGGACGACCGCAATGTCGGCAACAGCAGAGAGGATCTTTTCGTCCGTCAGCGGTTCGCCTTTCTTGAGCGCTTTCCATGCAACGGCACGGTACATCGCCCCCGTGTCGATGTAAGTGTAGCCAAGCTCCTTCGCCGCGAGACGGGCTGCCGTGCTCTTGCCTGCGCCTGCCGGACCGTCGATTGCCACTACGAGTTTCTTTGCCATCTTCTTTCCCCCTATTGCACGAGATTGTCCAAGGTTTCAAAAAAGGACGGATAGGATATGTTGATGCAAGCGGGCGCATCAAGTGTCACGCCCTCGCCTGCAGCGCCTGCTACGGCAAGTGACATCGCCATGCGGTGATCGTCGTATGTACGGCAGACAGCAGGCGAAAGTGCGCGGTCGCCACGGATGATCATACCGTCCTCCGTCGCCTCTACCGCCCCGGGTGCGAGACGATTAAGCTCCGTCGTCACCGCCTTCAGACGATCCGTTTCCTTGACGCGAAGCTCCGCCGCGCCCGAGATCACGGTATCCCCCTCGGCAAAGAGCGCTGCGACGGCAAGAATCGGGATCTCATCAATGAGACGCGGGATGATCGCACCGCCAAAGGAAACGCCGTGAAGCGAAGCTGCACGCACGCGAATGTCGGCGAGCGCTTCACCGCCGCTCTCGCGCTCGTTCGACAGCGTGATGTCCGCGCCCATATCCGAGAGCACCTCAAGAATGCCTGTGCGCGTCGGATTGACGCCGACATCTTCTAAGACGAGGTCGCTGCCTTCGATCAGCGATGCCGCGACGAGCCAATAGGCGGCGGAGCTGATGTCGCCGGGCACGATGATTTCTTCCGGTGAAAAAAGTTCATCGGCAGGCTCAATCGCCACCGTGGTACCCTCGCGCCGAAGCGTCGCACCGAAAGCGCCGAGCATACGCTCTGTATGATCGCGCGAAAGTGCAGGCTCTTTGAGTGTCGTCCCAGAATCCGCATAAAGTCCCGCAAGCAAAATCGCCGATTTCACCTGCGCACTTGCGACGGGACTTTCATAATCCATCGCTCGAAGCCGCCCCTCGCGCGGCAGTACAGCAAGCGGCAGGAAGCGATTCCCCGCGCGGCCCTTGATCGCGGCGCCCATGCGCGAAAGCGGCTCAATGACGCGCGCCACGGGACGTCTGGAGAGTGAGGCGTCGCCTGCAAACGCCGAGAAAAATGGCTGCGCCGCCGAGATCCCCAAAAGGAGCCGCAGCGTCGTGCCCGAGTTTCCCGCATCGAGAACGCCCTGCGGCTCCTTGAGTCCATGTAGTCCGACGCCCGTTACGAGAAGTGCGCCGTCCGCCTGTCGATCAACACCCGCGCCGAGAGTGCGCATACATGCTGCCGTAGACAGACAGTCCGCCGCTTCGAGGAAATTCATAACGCGCACTTTACCCTTTGCTATGGCAGAAAACATTACGCTGCGGTGCGAAATCGACTTATCACCCGGTATGCGAATTGTCCCCGTCAGACCTCGCTTCACCGGACGAATCTCTTTTCCCTCAGCCATCATCATCTTCCCTTCAAAATCACATTTCACTTTCCGTGCGTGCGGCAGCGCTCCAACGCCCAGCCGCCGCGCCCATAGAAAATGCCGCCTGCAAATTGTAGCCGCCCGTAAAGCCGTCCACATCGACGACCTCACCGGCGAAATACAGCCCCGGCACGAGCTTCGACTCCATCGTCTTGGGATGAATTTCTTTCGTTGAAACGCCACCTGCCGTCACGATGGCTTCGGCAAGAGGACGCGTCTTTTCCACCGTAAGACCGAGATGTTTGATTGTCTCAGAAAGCCGTAGGCGCTCCTCGCGCCGCAGATCATGCACGGGCTTTTCCGGCGGCAGATACGCGGCATCGAGCACAGGCTCGATGAGCTTGCCCGGCAGAAGATCACGCATGGCGTTCTTGAGCGCCTTGTTGCGGTACTTTTCAAAGTCGCGCTGCACACGCGCAGCAAGAATTTCGGGTGAAAGCGCCGGTTTCAAGTCAAGCGCAAGCTCGACGAACTTTCCTGCTGCAAGCGCCCGCGCCGCCGCGCGGCTCAGAGAGAGTACGATCGGGCCTGTCACCCCGAAATGCGTAAACATCATCTCACCGAAATCTTCGCCGATTTTCTTGTCGTCGGCAAGAAGCGTCACGCGCACATTGCGTAAGGACAGCCCCTGCGCATCCTTGACCCAGTCGTCCTCCGTGACGAGCGGCACGAGCGACGGCAGGATCGCGCCGACCGTATGCCCCAGCCGCCGCGCCATCTCGTAGCCGTCTCCCGTAGATCCCGTGCCCGGATACGAAGCGCCGCCGACCGCGAGAACGACGGCATCGGCAGGCAATTTCGCACCGCTTGCAAGCACGACGCCTACAGCACGACCGCCTTCTGTGAGGATCTTGGCGACACGCGCCTCCGTTTCAATCTTCACACCAAGTTCATGGAGGTAAGCGATGAGCGCTTCAACCGCATCAGCGGCGCGATCACTGACGGGAAAAACGCGCCCGCCGCGCTCCACCTTCGTCTCTATGCCAAGTTCTCTGAAAAAGCCCCGCACATCTTCGTTGTCAAAAGCATGCAGCGCACTGTAGAGAAATGAGCCGTTGCCCGGGATATTCGTGACGATCTCAGCGATGGGTGCAGCATTCGTGATATTGCAGCGCCCCTTGCCTGTAATCAGCATCTTGCGCCCGGGCTGCTTCATCTTCTCCAAAAGAAGCACCGAAGCGCCGTATTCCGCCGCTTTCGCCGCTGCCATGAAGCCTGCCGGTCCCGCGCCGACGACAATGATGCGCCGCGATCTCATATTTTCCCCACAATGCGGTAAAGCTCTCTGACCTCCGCCTTCGTCAGCGAGCGATATGCGCCGCGCTTGACGCCGTCAAGGGTAAGCTGCGCGAAGCGCGTGCGCTTCAAGGAGCGCACATCGCAGCCAACCGCCTCGAACATGCGACGCACCTGCCGATTCCTGCCCTCGTGCAGCGTCACCTCAACCTCGTTGAGCCCCTTGTCCGTCGTGCCGTAAACACGTACTTCCGCCGGCGCCGTCCTGCCATCGGCGAGTTCGACGCCGCCGCGCAATTTTTTGAGGGCTTCGGGCGTGAGATCGCCCGCCACCTTCGCGCGATATGTCTTGTGCACGAGAAAGCGCGGATGCAGGAGTGCCTGCGTCAAAGTGCCGTCATTCGTCAAGAGAAGCAGCCCTTCCGTGTTTTGATCGAGTCTGCCCACCGGATAGATACGCGTTTTCTTCACGGGTATGAGATCAAGCACCGTGCGCCTGCCTCGCTCATCAGCAGCCGTTGAAACATAGCCCTTGGGCTTGTTCAGCAGAAAATAGACGCGTTGCTCCTCTCTCGGCAGGAGTTTGCCATCCACAGCGATGCGCACGGACGCTGCGTCTGCTTTCGTGCCAGGCTCACGCACGACTGTGCCATCGACTGTCACGCGTCCTGCGGCGATCATCTCCTCTGCTTTACGGCGCGAAGCTATGCCTGCGCGGCTGATAATTTTTTGCAATCGCTCTTCCATACGTCCCCCTTATTCTTTCCACGAAGCAAAACAGGTCAACCCGTGCACATCTTCAGAGGTTCGCCATATTGCAGACAATGTCACGCGCCTCTTCTACTTCTGAGGCGAGAACACGTATCTCGAAATTCGCCTTGCGCGAAGCGTCGATCGACTTTCTGTCCGTCAATATGCCTTCGGCCTCAAGCCTTTCGCAGATCTTTTCCGCCTGCCCCTTCGTTGCAGCTACAAAGATCGAAGTCCACATGAAATTCTTCCTCCTTCGGCGCTATCTTTGCAGCACCGATCCCTTGCCCAGCAACGCTTCTATCTCCTGCACGACGACGGGAGATGCGTCGAGCCAATACTTCGGCTCCAATTTCTGCCAGCGGCCTTTTCGGTTCAAAAAGACGACATGCTCGCCCGGATGTGCGCCTAAGATGCCGTATAGCGTCTCAAGCGTCGCCGTCGTATCATGCGCTTCAGCAAGCGTGATGTAGTAATCCTGCCGATAGTCGTCGAGCGAAGTGATTGTATCGGCGAGCACCTTGACGCCGTCATCCGTGAAATTCACGCGCCCCTGCACGACGAGTGCCGCATCGGGCACAAGAAGATTTACATGCGGATAAAAAACCCCGGGGAAAACGACGACCTCAATCGAGTGTGTGTAATCTTCCAGCTCTATGAAACACATCGTGTCGCCCTTCTTCGTCGCGATGCGCTTCGCTGAAGAGACGAGACCGCCGATGCGCACGAGCTGACGCTCCTTCTTCTTGCCGTCCAGAATATCCGCGATGGAAACAAGATTCTTGATCTTCTTCTCGTGGCGATCGAGCGGATGACCCGTGATGAAGAAGCCTGTGTTCTCCTTCTCCCACGCGAGCCTTTGCACAGCATCCGCCTCGGCGATGTCTGGCAACGCGACATCGTCAGCCTCCTGCATCGCCGCCTCAGCGAAAAGACCGATCTGCCCGCTCGCTGCATCCGCGTGCTTTTGTGCTGCCACATCGACGACGCGCTCCAAGACAGCGAGAAGTTGCGAGCGACGCGCGCCGAGCGAATCGAAAGCGCCGCATTTGATAAGGCTTTCGAGCACGCGCTTGTTTGTCGTGCGCATGTCAACGCGCGTACAGAAGTCGAGGAGAGAGGTGAACGCGCCGCCCTCTTCACGCACAGCCGCGAGACTCTTGATCGCCGCCTCGCCGACGTTTCGCACGGCAGCAAGACCGAAGCGGACAGCATCGCCGTCAACGCTGAACGTTGCCTCACTCGCATTGACGTCGGGCGGCAGGATCTTGATGCCCATACGGCGGCAAAGCTCGATGTAGACGCCGACCTTGTCGTTCGTATCCATGATGCTCGTGAGCATCGCCGCCATGAACTCCTGCGGATAGTGCGCCTTCAAGTACGCCGTCTGCCACGCCACGAGCGCGTACGCCGCGCTGTGCGACTTGTTGAAGCCATAGTCGGCGAAATGCGTCAAAAGATCGAAGATCTTTTCCGCCAACGCAGGCTCGATACCGTTCTCCTTGGCGCCTTTCATATACGTCTCGCGCTGCGACATCAGAACATCGTGCTTCTTCTTCCCCATAGCACGGCGCAGGATGTCCGCCTGCCCGAGCGTGAAGTTCGCGAGCACCTGCACCACCTGCATGACCTGCTCCTGATAAAGCACGACGCCGAACGTCTCCTTGAGAATCGGTTCGAGCAGAGGATGCAGATAAGTTACCTTCTTCTTACCGTGCCTTCCCGCGATGAAGTCCGTCACCATACCGCTGCCCAGTGGCCCCGGACGGTAAAGTGCGACCGTCGGAATGAGGTCTTGGAAGTTTCTCGGCTGCAAATCCTTGACGAGATTCGTCATGCCTGCTGATTCCATCTGAAAGACCGCACCCGTATCGCCTCGGCAAAGCATCTTTGCCGTCTTTTCATCTTCGAGCGGTATCTTGTCAATGTCGATCGTGATGCCGCGGCTCTTCTTGATGTTCTTCAAGGCGTCGGCGATGACCGTGAGCGTGCGCAGACCGAGGAAATCCATCTTGAGGAGCCCGAGCTCTTCCACATGATCCTTGTCGTACTCCGTCACGAGCGTACCGTCCGACACCTGCACAGGCACATAGTCGGTCAGGGGATTGCGTGCGATCACGACCCCCGCCGCGTGTGTTGATGAGTGACGCGGCAATCCTTCGAGATCGCGCGCGAAGTCGATGAGCCGCTTCGTCTCGTCGCTCTCCTCATAGATGCTGCGAAAATCCTGCGAATCGGCAAGCGCACGGTCCAGCGTGATGCCAAGCTCCGACGGCACAGCCTTTGCCACGCGATCAACGCTCGCATACGTCATTTCAAGCGCGCGCCCAACATCACGGATCGCGCCCTTCGCCGCCATCGTGCCGAAAGTGATGATCTGCGCCACATGATCGCTGCCGTAACGGCGCTTCACATAGTCGATGACCTCCTCGCGGCGAATGTAGCAAAAGTCGATGTCGATATCGGGCATCGTCACGCGCTCCGGGTTCAAAAAGCGCTCGAAAAGCAGTTCATACTTCAAAGGATCGAGGTTCGTAATGCCCAGAAGATAGGCGACGATGCTGCCCGCCGCCGAGCCGCGCCCGGGGCCAACGGCGATCCCTTCGCTGCGCGCATACTTGATGAAATCCCAGACGATGAGGAAATAGCTGTCATAGCCCATGCGATGAATGATCGAAAGTTCATATTCGAGTCTCTCGCGTACAGCAGGCGTGATTTCCTCGTAGCAACGCGGCAAATTCTCCTCGCAAAGCTGCTTGAGATAGGCATCGTCCGTCATGCCCTCGGGCAAGGGGAAGTTTGGCAAATGCAGGCGCCCGAACTCGAAATCGACCTTGCAGCGCTCGGCAATCTTCTGCGTATTGGCGAGCGCTTCGGGATGGTCTTGGAAAAGCTCCTGCATCTCTTCGGGCGAGCGCATATAGAACTCCCCTTCGGCGTAACGCATACGCGTCGGATCGTTGACACCCTTGCTCGTCTGAATCGCAAGCAGGACGTCGTGCGCCTCCGTGTCTTTCTTGCGCACATAATGGATATCGTTCGTCGCCACAAGTCCGATATCAAACTTTTCCGCCAGATCAATGACACCGGCAAACGCCGTTTTTTCATCAGCAAGACCATGATTTTGAATCTCAAGAAAAAAATTCTCCCTACCGAAGATGTCAATATACTCCTCAACGAGTTTTTCCGCACGCTCCTTTTCACCGCGAAGAATCGCCTGCGGGATCTCGCCCGCAACACAGGCGCTAAGACAAATCAGCCCTTTGCTGTACTTTCGCAGGATCTCCTTATCGACGCGCGGTTTATAATACATTCCCTCCGTATTGGCAAGCGAAATGAGCTTCACAAGACTTTTGTATCCTTCGTTGTTCTCTGCAAGGAGAATCAAATGATAATAGCGAGTGCCGCGCACCTCGGTACGGTCAAAGCGCGACTCCGGCGCAAGATACGCTTCGCAGCCAATAATCGGATGAATTCCCTGCTTCCTCGCCTCTTTATAAAAATCAATAACGCCGTACATCGCGCCGTGATCCGTGATCGCAACGGAGTCCATGCCGAGTTCCTTCGTGCGCGCGATAAGATCGGGAATGCGGCTCGCACCGTCAAGAAGACTGTAGCATGTATGAACGTGCAGATGTGCAAAGGGAATCTTCGTCATGGCAACCTCGCTGAATTTATCTGTATTTGCTAAATGATCCGTTCTTTCCATTATAAAAGATAAGCCGCTCCCTATCAATAGCATAATTATAGCGGTTTATAGCAGCTACCCACAAACCCAGTAACCACAAGCATTCAAACAAATAACAAGCAATTTTTCAACACGACGGATTATGAGAGCTTATACAGGCGAATCATGGTTTTTGCAAACAAAAAAGCAGGGGAAACGCGCAATGCTTCCCCCTGCTTTTTCACCACGCAACCACATTGTACATCACGCTGGCGCCGCGTGACGGCTGAACAACCTTCAATGCTTCTTCATATACTCTTCGGCAACAGCAAGAACATATTCCTGCAATGCTGCGCCGACGGCGAGATCCCAATCAACGTCGCCTGCAAAAACCGTGTTGGAAACGACGCGGATCGTGAGGAACGGCACGTCATACGTCTGACAAATCTGCGCAACGGCATCACCCTCCATCTCTTCGACGGCAGTGCCGTAGAAATCATGCAGAAAGAGCACGCGGTCGACTTGGCAGTTCCAGCTGTCCGCCGTGCCGACGACACCCTCCGTCACACGCCCTTTCGTATAGAAATCTTTCCGCGCAATCGCCGCTTGGAAGAGACCTTCATCCGCTTTGTGGTAGACCTCCTGCGTGAAGCGATGCTCATCCTTATCGTAAGCAAAGACGCCGAGCTTGTCGAGCGCCGTCTCATCGACACCCATGCCGCTTGCACGAAAATGTGACTTCCACGCCGATATATTGACCGTCTCCCTGCCGACGACAATATCGAAGTTTTTTAAGGCGGGATCGTGTGCGCCTGCTGTACCTTGATTGATGATGGCGACGGGACGGAAAAACTCCATAGCAAGCGCTGTCGTCGCCGCCGCATTCGCCAAGCCCCACTGCGTACGCGAAACAGCAAGCGGCACGCCATGATAGCTGCCCGCGGCGAAGTACCACTCGCCGAGCCGATACTCTTCAAGCGCATCGAGCTGCTCGACCATGTGACTTGTTTCCACTTTCATCGCGCCTTGAATGAGCAAGGGACGTATGCCCGTATATGCCTTTCCCTCGCGATCCAACAATCCTCCTGCCATCGTGTTCCCTCCGTTAAAATTTCCTCATAACTACAAATGTGAATTATTATACGCCTTTCGCTTTACATTGTCAAATAAATCCCCTATAATAAAAATGAGTACATTGGTGATACTTTATGGTAAAGGAGCGATTCCCTCTTGAAGATTCTTGCGCGGCACCTGACTGCTGACCTATACAACTGCAAAGAAAACAAACTGCTCAATATGGAAATGACCGTTGCTGCTCTTCGGCGGCTCGCGGAAGAAACAGGCTTTCATGTTCTGCAAATCGACACGCAGATCATCGAAAAGGGGCATTTCGTCATCCTCCTCGCGCTTCGGGAAGGTCACCTTGCGCTGCATACCTACACAGAGCTTCGCTATGCGGCAGGAGACATCTTCCTCTGTGATGCTGATGCCGAGCCTGAAACGCTCTTCAAGGGGCTGAGGAAGTTCTTCAAACCCGAGAAGATCCGCACGACATTCCTCAAGCGCGGCGATTTCGGTACGGTCAAGGATATGAAACCAAAGATCAAATCACGAGTCGCGCCGCTTCGACGCATCCACAACACGGGTGCAAAGGTCATACGTCTGCTCGCGCGGCGTAACCGCAATAAAAACTTTTGAAAAAGGCTGCCAATCGGCAGCCTTTTTCTATGAAACCACAGGTGTTTTTATGTCACGGATAGGCGGGCAGATTCGGTTGAATCGCCGTCGCGGCTTTGTAGTCACTCTCGGATTCTGCCAGTTTGCCCGATAAGCGGTAGAGATAGCCGCGCCGATAGTAAAAGGATGCGTTATTCGGCTCGATGCGAAGCGCGGCCGTATAGTCGTCGATCGCCTTCGCCTTTTCGCCCATATTCTCCAAGACGCCCGCGCGGTTGCCCAAGAATGCTGCATTCTGTGGATTGAGTGCAATTGCCGCATCGAGATCGACGAGTGCGCCTTCGATATCGCTGAGTTTGATCTTTTCAATTGCACGCAGGTTCAAGATGTCCGGATTCTTCGGCTCAATCGCCAGCGCTCTTTCGATGTCGAGCAAAGCCTCTTCGTTGCGCTCCATCAGACGATAGCAGATCGCACGCTCAATATAGACGGGCAATACGTCCGTCGCATGTTCCAAAGCATGTGTATAGTCGGCGACGGCTTCATCCATCTGTTTCAAGGCACGATAGCTGCCCGCACGATTGAAGTAAACGAGCGAGGCGTTCGCAGCGGGTACGACTTCCAAGAGATGAGAGAAATCGAGGATTGCCTCTTCATGCTTGCCCATGCGTTCCAAGCAAGCGCCGCGGCGGCTCAATGCAGGGATATTGTCCTTCTCGATCATCAACGCCGCCGTATAATCTGCCGCAGCTGAAACGAAATCCTGCTTCTGCTCCCTCGCCAAACCGCGCTCAATGTAAGCTCGCGGCTTGAGTGTATCGTCAGCCTTTTCGAGCACTCGCGTATAGTCGGCGATCGCCTCGTCGAAACGCCCCAGGCGATAGAGCAATGATGCGCGATAAAGCTGCGTCCCCGGATCATTTGGCTGCAGCGCAACGGCTTGATTCAAATGCGCAAGCGCCGCACTGCCGTCGTTTTGTGCGATCGAGGTCAGCCCCATCTCGAATTCGATCAGTGCATTTTTCGGATCGAGGGACTGCGCCATACGAAAATCCTTCTGCGAATCTTCATAACGCTTCATCTCACGCAGTACAATGCCGCGATTGACGAAAGCCATCGGATTCTCACCATTGATTTCAATTGCCCGATTGAAATCACGATAAGCAGCATCGAGATCGTGTTTTCGGTAGCTTGCGATACCGCGCTGAATCGCTGCGAAATCCGGCGATAAATCAGCAGCTTCTCCCTGCCCTGCGGCTCCGTCATGCGTCGCCTGATCGGATTGCACCGATGGCAGCTGTTCCGCTTTCACGCTATTCCTAGAAACAGAGGCATTCGCTGCGGGCTTTTGCTCGCGACGCTCCTCGCGCACGGACTCTTGCTTTTGCTCAGACGCTTCCTTGTCCGGCATCTCCTGCTCTCGCCGCTGATCTTCATGCTGCTGTACGTTTGATTTCTGCGGCTCGACAGAATCTTCAGGCGTAAACGTCCCCCATGCGCGTAAAAGCGCATCGTCCACCGCCGAAGCTTCAGCAAGAGAAGCAAAGCCCCAAGCAGCCGAGCCTGCTAAAATCGCAGCCAAAGCTGCCGTCGTTATCTCTTTTTTCACGAAATCACCTCATATAAATACTCAATGCACGATCTGAAGAATTACGAAGATGATAAGACCAATTCCTGCGCCGACAATGGAGCCGTTCATACGAATCCACAGGAGATCCGGCTCGACCTTATCATAAACAAGATGATTGAGCTGCTCATCGGTCAGCCGCGCGAGTACGTCGCGCACAATGATGCCGACAAGCTCCTGTGCCGCGAGCGCCGAACGTGCCGCGAGGTCGTAGAGGAAACGATTGATCGCTCGCTGCATCTTCTCATCTTCACTGAAAAGCACGAGCGTACGCCGAAGCTCTTCGACAAGTACGGCGGAAAAGTTCTCTCGCAGCATGGGCAGCACTGCATCGAAACTGCGTCTCTGCCGCGCCGCGAAGAAGTGCTTCTGCACAAACGCCAAACTTCGCTCAATCGCCTCTTCCAAAGGCAATCCCGCAAGCAAGGTGTCGCGAAGCTCCAGTGAGAACGCGCAAAAATCCTCATCTGTACACAATTCTTCCGCTTTCGCATAGCAGATAGAAAGAAATTCCTGCTGCAGCGGCGAATCCCGCTTTGCCAATTCCATCAAAACAGAAAGCGCTTGGCGGCGCACAAGCTCCGCAAGATCCGAGAAGTTCAAAACATCCGTCATCTGTCCGATGCCAAGCAAAAACTTTCCCCATGCACCTTTTGTATTTTCCTTTGCATAGTTGAAGAGCAAGTCCTCGACTTTTTCGGAAAATGCCGGAGCAGCGATCTTATCAGCGAGAAACTGAGCCGCGCGGCTGACGAGCACATGATCGCGCTCATCATCACGCATCCAGCGCCCGATCAGCGAAAAAATCTCCGCCGGGCGCGTCCGTGACAACTCGCCGCGCATCTCATCAGAAAAAGCTTTCGCTTGCTGCTCGCGGTCGATGTGCATGGCAAAGCTGCGTACATAGTGCAGGAATTGCAGCACGAGTTTCTCCTGCACAGCCGTCTCGCGCAAAAATTCGATCAGGCGCGTGACAAGATTGATATGCTGCAAGGCTTGGAAAATCTTGCGGCGCGAGAAGAACTCTTTCTGCACGAGCGTGACCGACGCCTCAATAAAGGATTCGCGTCGGCGCGGCAAAAGCGCCGTGTGCCACGGGAATCCCAACGGTTTTTTGAAGAGCGCCGTCACCGCGAACCAGTCGGCGATGCCGCCGACGAGCGCTGCGTCAGCGCAGGCAAGAAAGCCGCGCGCGAGGAGGCTCTTCGGATATGCGATGACCAACGCGAGCGCCAGGAAGAAAATGACGGCAGCCAAGAGCAGCGTCTTATCTGCCTTGTTCCACGAACGCCAAAACATCAGCCCACCGCCCTTTCTACAAGGTATGCGATGAGAAACAGCAACATACCTGCCATCGCCCCGACGACGGATCCGTTGATGCGAATCATCTGCAGATCGTCGTCAACACGGCTCTCTACAAAGGCGACGAGTTCATCATCAGAAAAACTCTCCAGTCTTTCCTTGACCATTTGTGTGATGACGGCATGATGATCGTGCAGCTCACTTTCGAGAAGATTCTTGAACATGGCGTCAACACGGCGCTGCAGGCTCTTTTTCTCAATGAATTCATCCATCTTGGCATCCAGCAACAGAAAAAGCGGCTCCCGCCAAAAGGGCGCATCCCCTTTGACATTGCGCTCAAGCCAAAGGGCGAACTGCGCCGAGAGATCCAGTCGCTCGAAGGAATCTTTTTTCCAGGCGGCAATCGCCTGCTTCAAAGAATCATTCTTGCCTAAAGAATGCAGAATTTCTCGAAAAACCGCCGCAAGCCGTTCATACGCTTCACCTTCGCCCTTGAGCATTGCGGCGAGATAAGCGTCGATATGGCGGACGGCGATCTCCTTCAGACGCGCATCGCTCAAGTCCATCGCCTGAATGACTGTCATCCGAAGCGACGCCTGTCGTTCATAGCTTTCGCGCACTTCGCGAATATTTTCCATGAGGATTTCCTGCATGTTCGCATCATGCAGCGTGCGGCGCAGGGCGCGAAGCGCCACATGCAGGATACGCGCACGGTTCTGTTCTTCGGCAAGCATATCGAAGAGCCGCAACAAAAACTTCTCCAAGGGAAAACTCTTCAGGCTCTCGCGGATGGCTGGCCAGACGCGCTCAGCGATATACACCGTATCCATTGTCTCAGCCGCGCGTGAAAGCACGGTGAAAGCGACGTCCTTGATGCGCCCGCGTCCACCGCGATCCACAAGATAGGCGCAAAACATCTGCGCCATGTTGATGTTCCGCGCAACATTCATGATGTTCGCCGCGCTTAGAAGATCATTTGCGGCGTAGTCAACGAGCGCCTGCATGATGCGTGCGCGGTTCCTGCGCAGGATGTCCGTACGATAAGAGATGCCCAAGGGCTTTCGAAAAATCGCCGTGACCGCGAACCAATCGGCAAGTCCGCCAACCGTTGAGGCAAGGAACGCCGCCTCCAGGAGATCCCAGAAGAAGCCTCTGCCGACCATAGGAAGGACAGCGAGCGTGCCGATGATGCTTACGCAAAGCGCGAGTGTCGCCTTATACTTTTTTTGCAAGATCATGTCGATCCTCCAAGCTCTCAACGCCGTTCGGCGTCGTCCGCCGAGACGGACTGCCGATACGGGCTATGCTCTTTGGCGACCGCCAGCATCAGCTTGATGCGGTTGAGCTGATTGACTTCCGACGATCCCGAGTCGCAGTCAATCGCCACGATATTCGCCCCTTTGTAGTCGCTTCTAAGACTGTGGATGACGCCTTTGCCCGTGATGTGATTCGGCAAACAGCCGAAAGGCTGCAGGCAGACGACATTCGGCACACCCTCATGAATGAGCTTGACCATCTCTCCCGTGAGGAACCAGCCTTCGCCTGCCATATTGCCAAGCGAGACATGCTTCTTCGCCAGACGCGCCGTCTCGCTGATCTTGTACGGCGGCGTAAAGCGGCGGCTCTTCTTCAAAGCCTTGCGCATGGGACGGCGAAAGAACTCGACGAGGTTGATGAACATCTGCGCAAACAGCTTGTCCTTGAGCTTACCTGCGAAAAGCTCGCGCTCGACGATGGAATCGTACGCCATGTAAAGGAAAAAATCCGCAAAATCCGGCATGACGACCTCGGCGCCCTCCTCGATCAAAACTTCCTCGATGTGATTGTTTGCTACAGGATGATACTTGACGAGAATCTCGCCGACGATACCAACTTTCGGCTTCCAAAGCCCCTCGATGAGCGGCAGCGCATCAAAATCCTGCACCATGCGCCTGACCGTGTCCGCATACTTGAAATAGCTTCCATCCATAAGCTCGGTAAGGCATTTTTCATGCCATTTTTCATACAGTCGCTGCACCGCGCCCTGCTCCCTCTCATACGGCAAGGCCGCATTTCTCAGTTTTTGCAGCAGGTCGCCGTAAAGGAAAGCCTTGATTGCGTCAACGAAGCAGCTTCGGTCGAGCGAGAACGCATCCGTTTCAAGTCCCCAGCACGCGAATACAGGCACCTGCGGATAGCCTGCATACTTCAGAGCCTGGCGCATCAGCGCCATATAGTTCGTCGCGCGGCACGGTCCGCACGTCTGAAACAGCAGGATCGACGTGTGATCGGGGTCGTACTCGCCCGATTGCAGCGCAGCGAGGAGCTGACCGATGACGACGATGGCGGGATAGCACATGTCGTTGTTCACATAGCGCAGCCCGAGGTCGATCGCCGCCTTGTCCGGCAAAGCCGGCACGACGACCTTATAGCCATGCTTTTCGAGCACGGGGCGCACGAAGCTGAAATGAATCGGCGCGAGCTGCGGCGCAAGAATCGTATGCGTGCGGCGGCACTCCTCCGTGAAGCGCGGACGCTCCTCGGACGGCTTCGGCTGAAACGGCGTCTTTCTGCATCGCGCGAGAGCCGCGATCAAAGAGCGCAGACGTATGCGAGCCGCGCCGAGGTTACTGACCTCGTCGAGCTTGATCATCGTGTAGATATGATGATGGCTTTCGAGAATCGACTTGACCTGCCCTGTCGTCACAGCATCAAGCCCGCAACCGAAGGAACTGAGCTGAATGAGCGTCAGATTTTCATGCTCGGCGACGAAATGCGCCGCGTGGTAAAGACGTGCATGATAGCTCCACTGGTTGACGATGTTGAGTCCCGCACCCTTGACAGGCAGATGATAGACGGCGTCCTCCGACAGGATGGCAAGACCGTAGGAAGCGATCATGTCGGATATGCCGTGATGAATCTCGGGGTCGATGTGGTACGGTCTGCCGACGAGCAGTATCGCAGGCTGCTTCGTTCGCTCAATCTCGCGCAGGATGCTCACACCGTAATCACGCACGTCCTGCTTGTAGTTCTCAAGTTCCGCGTAGGCGGCGAGCGCCGCTTCCTTGATTTCGCCCTTGGAAATTCCTTCGGATGCGCCAAGTTCTTCAAAAAGGCGCTCGACCATGCGCTTCTTGTTGTCAAGCGGCAAAAAGGGCTGCAGAAACTCGATGTTTTTTTCACGCAGCACGTCCATATTGGCACGGATATTCTCCGCATAGGACGCAACGACCGGGCAGTTGTAGTGATTGTCGCCCGGATGCTGCTCGTCGATGACATTGAAGGGGATGCACGGATAAAAAATCTTTCGGACGCCCTTTTCCACGAGATCCATGATATGCCCATGCACGAGCTTCGCCGGATAACAGAGTGAATCCGACGGCACCGTCGCCATGCCCTTGTAGTAGAGCGCCGCCGACGACTTATCCGACAGCACGACCTCGTAGCCGAGCTGCGTGAAGAATGTGAACCAGAAAGGATAGTCCTCATACATGTTCAGTCCGCGCGGCAGACCGATCGCACCGCGCGGCGCAGTGGCTCCTGTCAGCGGTACATAGTAGGTAAAAAGTCGCTTATACTTATAATCGTAGATGTTCGCCGCTTCCCGATCCTCGCGCTTCGCTTTGCCGACGCCGCGCTCACAGCGGTTGCCCGTGAAGTATTTGCCGCCATCACTGAACTTCTGCATCGTAATAAGACACTGATTGCCACAGTGCTTGCAGCGATACGAACGCGTCTCTACAGAAAAATCATCCAGAGCATCAGCAGAGAGAATCGAAGAACGCGCAAGCCCCTCTTCCTGTGCGAGAATTGCCGCGCCATACGCGCCCATGAGACCCGAGATATCGGGGCGTACGACCTCACGCTCGATGAGCTTTTCCATCGAGCGCAGGACGGCGTCGTTGTAGAACGTGCCGCCCTGCACGACTATGTGCTCGCCAAGTTCCTTGACATCCTTGAGCTGCATGACCTTAAAGAGCGCATTCTTGATGACGGAAAAAGCGATGCCCGCCGATATATCGCTGACCGCCGCGCCGTCCTTCTGCGCCTGCTTGACCTTGGAATTCATAAAAACCGTGCAGCGCGTGCCAAGATCGACGGGCGCCTTCGACTCCATCGCCATAGCGGCAAACTCCCCCGCCGTCATATTGAGGCCTTGCGCAAAGTTCTCGATGAAGGAGCCGCAGCCCGCCGAACAGGCCTCGTTGAGCGTGATGTTGCCGATGCTGCCATCCTTGACAAAAAAGCACTTCATATCCTGTCCACCGATGTCCATAACGAACGTGACCTCGGGGCAAAACTCCTGCGCCGCACGCAGATGGGCGAACGTCTCGACCTCGCCCGCATCCGCATGGATCGCCGCCTTGACAATCGCCTCGCCGTAACCTGTCGTCAGTGCGCCCGCGATGTACGTCCTTTCGTTCATCGCGGTGTAAAGCCCCTTCAGCTCGCGAATGACCGTATGAAGCGGCGATCCCTGATTGCTGCCGTACGACGTGTAGAGAAGCTCGCGTCCCGTACCGATCGCCGCGAGCTTCGTCGTTGTCGACCCGGCGTCGATGCCGATGTAGATCGGCCCTTCATACGCGGTGAGATCGCCGCGCTTTACCCTCGCGCGGTCGTGGCGCTCCTTGAACGCCGCATAGTCCGCTGCACTGGAAAAGAGCGTGAAATCCGCCTGTCGCGTCTCCTTCGACGCGACATCACGCGCTTTTTCGATGCTCGTTTCCAGACGCGTCATATCGACGATTTCCGTTTCATTCGAGAGCGCTGCACCGAGCGCGACAAAATAATTGCCATCGGGCGCTTCGATGACGTTTTCGGGCGCAAGCTGCAAGGTTTCGATAAAACGTTGCCGCAGAACCGCTAAAAAGTGCAATGGACCGCCAAGGAATGCCACCTTGCCCGCAATCGGACGACCCTGCGCGAGATTGCTGATCGTCTGATTGACGACAGCCTGAAAAACGGAAAGGGCAATATCCGCCTTTTCCACGCCATCGTTCATCAGCGCTTGGATGTCCGTCTTGGCAAAGACGCCGCAGCGAGAAGCGATCGTATAGATCTGCTTCCCCTTCGCTGCAAGCGCGTTAAGCCCTGCCGCATCCGTCGAAAGGAGCGACGCCATGTGATCGATGAAAGAACCCGTACCGCCCGCGCAAACGCCGTTCATGCGCTGCTCGGGTGCATCGCCGAAGTACGTCACCTTGGCGTCCTCGCCGCCAAGCTCGACGACCGTATCCGTCTCCGGAATCAGCGACCTCACAGCGGAAGCGCACGCGATGACCTCCTGCACAAAAGGCAGCCCGATATGCTGTGCGACACCCATGCCCGCCGAGCCAGTCAGCGCGAAAGAAAACTTCTCGCCGCCGACAATTTTTTTGAGGCTTGCCAGATTCTCACAGAGAGAAGCGCCAATCTCCGAAAAATGGCGTGCGTAGTTTTTATACACGATGTTCTTTTCATGATCGAGAACAACGAGCTTGATCGTCGTCGAGCCGATGTCCATTCCCACATCAAATATAGAATTCATGAACTCACCGCCTGGAATCTATGATGTAGCGTTCTGTATGATGCAACTGTCCGGCAGAAGCTTTGCCGAAAGACACAAGAAAATATCAAATCCATCTTCATATTCTAACGCTTTTTCTCTCGGGATTCAAGGATAATTGTTTCCTCATAATCTGCGCGGGCACGGTTTGCTTTTAATACTGCTCCCAGCGATAGCATCATCACAGTGTCATGCTGTACATATATCCTCACATCTTGCAGAAGCCTAACCAATCAGTCTGCGCCCTTCGGACTTGACTTCTTGAGGTTTCGTGGTAATATTGGGAAGGAATCATTATTATTCGTATAGATTAAGGAAAGCTGGTGAGGAAATGGACGGCGATCACCCTAGTTGCACCACAAGTAAAAAGAAAACGCCCGGAAGCATCCCTTTCCGCACCACAGCGCACATTTGAGATCGGGAAGTTTCCGCGAAAGGAGATTCCCTTATGCTCAAGATTTTCAAGTCCCTTGAGAGCGGTCCCTTGCAGCCCTTGACGCTCAAGACGCTTGAAAAAGGCGCATGGATCAACATCATCGATCCTACGCCCTATGAACTCAAAGTCGTCAGCAACCTCACGGAGGTCGAGCCGGATTTTCTGCGCTCCGCCCTCGACGACGAGGAGCGTTCTCATACGGATGTCGAAGACAACTCCGTCATGGTTCTAACGAATGTTCCCGTCATGCGCGGGCAAGACAGTTACGACACGCTGCCGCTCGCCATCATTCTGACGGATGACTATTTCATCACCGTTTGCTTAGAGGATACGCCCGTGCTCTCGGAGTTTAACGAAAATACGGCAAAACTCTTCCGCACCTTCAAAAAAACGCGCTTCCTCTTCCAGATTCTCTACAAGTCGGCGACCTTCTACCTGCGCTACCTCCGGCAAATCAGCAAGCACTCAGACGAGATCGAACTGAACCTGCGCCGTTCGATGGAAAACAGCGACATCCTGCGCCTCCTCGAATTGCAGAAAGGCTTGACATACTTCAGCGCAGCCCTGCGCTCGAACGGCGCCGTTCTCGATAAGCTCTTGCGGCTACGCTCCAATCAAGCTCTGACGCCCATCATCAAGATCTACGAGGAAGATGAGGATCTCCTTGAGGATGTCATCATAGAAAACAAACAGGCGAGAGAGATGGTCGAACTTTACAGCAAAATTCTCGCGCGCATGGCGGACACCTTCACCTCTATCATCTCGAACAATCAGAACCTCGTGATGAAGTTCCTCGCCGCCATGACGATCATCCTTGCGATTCCCACAGTCATATCGAGCTTCTTCGGCATGAACGTCCCCGTCCCCTTGGCAGACGACTCTACGGCATTTCTCTCCATCGCTGTCCTCGCCGCCGTCATCGCCGGCGCATCGTCGTACATTCTATGGCGCAAAAATATGTTTTGACAAATATGAATCGGAGGCAGTCATGGCATCACTCATCGAATCCGAGCTCAAGAACGGCGTCATCTTCGGCGACACAAACACCGCAGAATACGTCTATATGCCCGCGAGCGAAATCGGCGTCAAAGAACCTGTTTGCATTTACGAAGTCAACGATATGCGCGACGATGTGGATGTCAAAGAAGCGCTGCGCCTCATAAGAATTCGTAGCCTGCGCCCCGCCGTACATCCAAGGCTCGGAAACAGCTCGTGCTGAAACACGAAAGCCCGCGAAGGAATTCATCATTCTTTCGCGGGCTTTGTGGTTTCAAAAAACACAAGGAAGCGCTGCTAAAATGAAATCGCCCAGATAGTGCTACATCAAAGCAAGCTGTGCATTCTGCCAAGCTCCTGCACGCGTTCCGTGGAGAACTTCGATATGCGTGCAATCGTCTCAAGCGGCAGCTTGTCGCGCA
>NZ_DBHIUY010000006.1:125357-203585 GCF_057272215.1 Selenomonas sp. | reverse complement strand
AGCATGCGGTTCATACCCGCAGTGTCCGGAGTTCAAATCTCTGTGCCGCCACCATGAAGATGGAAGCCCTCGCGCCAAAAGGCGCGGGGGCTTTTTGTGTTTCGGATGGTCGTTTAGAACTTTACTTCGGGCACGGAATCCGCGCCTTCTTTCGCTTTGAACTGGGGCTTTGCCGTCATGCCCATGAAGCCGGCGAAGAATACGCCGGGGAAGGTCGAGATGCGCACGTTGTATTGGCGTACCGCTTCATTGTAATCGCGCCGCGCGACGGCAATGCGGTTCTCTGAGCCGGAAAGCTCGCGCATGAGTTCGAGGTACTGCGTGTTTGCTTTAAGGTCGGGATACGCTTCGGCGATGGCGAAGAGACGGCCGAGTGCGCCGGAAAGCTCTGCGTTTGCCGCATCCATCTGCTCGACGCCCTGCGCGCCTGCGAGTTTGGCGCGCGCATTGACAACTCCTTCGATGACAGCCTTCTCGTGTACGTCATATCCCTTGACCGTGTTCACGAGGTTTGGGATGAGGTCGCTGCGCCGCTGCATTTGGTTCTCGACCTGTCCGTACGCTGCGTCAACGCTGATTTCAGCTTCCTTCAGCCCGTTGTAAAGGGAGAAGACTCCGCCGAGGATGAAGATAATGACGACGATGACAGCGCCGAGCGCGATCAGTCCTTTGTTCATGTTGAAAACTCCTTTCTGTTTCTGCCGATGGAATGACTGAGCAAATATAGAATGGTTTACCATGAGGCCCCAAGAGGTCAAGCCGAAGGTGCAGACCGATTGGCTAGGCTTCTGTAAGGGCGGCGCACAATGTCCACGAAGTGGACGTTTGTGCGTGTAGTTTACCAGCCGTCTGATGCGCCGCCGCCGCCGGAAGAGCCGCCGCCGTAGCTGCCGCCGGAAGAACCGCCGCCGGAAGAGCCGCCGCTGTAGCCGCTGCGCGAGGAGCCGCCGCTGCCGGGGCCGAGCGCTTGGTTGAGAATGCCGAGAAGCCAGTTCAGGATGACGCCGAGTAGGATCATGCCGATGATGGCGAGGAAGAAGATGAGGACATTCATCAGGATGCTCGGTTCTTCTTCTTCATTCGTGGACGCTGCTTTAAGCGGCTCGCTCACATCAGCGCCCGGTGCGACGCCTGCGGCGCGGTAGGCATAGGCGGCGAGTTTTTGATAGGCATTGAGCACGCCCTCGGAGTACTTCTCATCGCGGAAGTACGGCTTCATCTTGTCGAGGATTTCGCCTGCCTTGCCGTCCGTGATTTCTCCCTCAAGACCGTAGCCGACTTCGATGCGGAATTTGCGGTCGTCCTTGGCGATGAGCAGGAGGACGCCGTTGCTTTGCTTCGCATCGCCGATGCCCCAGCTGCGGAAGAGTTTGTTTGCGTATGATTCGATGTCGGCGCCGTCCAAGGTGTTGACGGTGACGACGACGATTTCCGCCTTCGTCTTTTCGCGCAGCTCTTCGCCGATTTTCTTGATCTGTGCGCGATTCTCTGCCGAAACGATGCCTGCTGTGTCGACGACATATTCGCGCTGCTGAGGTTTCGGCGGTACAGCAGCGTCCGCCGATGGCGCGGCGAGTATGAAGATGCTGAACAGGATGAAGAGGAGAGCGCAGAGATGCTGCCGTGCATGGTGTGTGTTCATTTGCTGCACATCCTTTCGTTGGTGGCGCTTTCTCAAAGACGGGAAAGCAAATGGAATGTTGGAAAAATACAATGGTGCATTGGTACGAATCAGCGCATTTATTATAGCATAAAGAAAAAAAGCCCGTAAATCAGACGGACTTCTTAATCGTGGATTGGCTTCAAGCAAAATGGCATAAAAAAGCGACCCTTGGGGAAAGGGCCGCTTTCAGGGAGTGGTCGGGGATTGGGGAAATCCCCTCTGGATAGTGGTTATGGGGTTGAGAAGGTTTCTCTGGGGCGGTTCAAGATCCCCGCCCCAGGGGGATTTTTCTTATTTATCGCCGAAGTAGCGGTCGAAGAGCCCCTTGAAGCCACGACCGTGGCGTGCCTCGTCTTTGCACATCTCGTGCACGGTGTCGTGAATGGCGTCGAGGTTCAGCTTCTTCGCGAGCGTTGCGAGCTCCTTCTTGCCTGCGCAGGCTCCGTGCTCGGCGTCGACGCGCATTTTGAGGTTCTCCTTCGTGCTCGTCGTCAAGACTTCGCCGAGAAGTTCCGCGAACTTTGCTGCATGTTCAGCTTCCTCGAAAGCATAGCGTTTGAAAGCCTCGGCGATCTCGGGATAGCCTTCGCGATCCGCCTGTCGGCTCATCGCGAGGTACATGCCGACTTCGGAACACTCGCCCGTGAAGTTCATGCGCAGGCCTTCGATGACCTTTTCATCCGCGCCCTTGGCGGCGCCGACATGATGCTCATCCGCATACTGCATGTCACCCGTCTGCTCGATGAACTTGGAAGCGGGAGCATGACAGATCGGACACTCTGCCGGAGCCTGATCGCCCTCGTGAACATAACCGCAGACTGTGCAAACAAACTTTTTCATATTACATGTCCTCCTCAAATATGGTCGATGTGAATTTTCTTGATTGTGGCGAGCGCCTTATTGTGCAGAGGTTGTACTTCCCTCTAGTGCTTGCCGCTCGCTGTGCCTTTATTATAGGTGTACTGTCCTAAAAAGAAAATGTGGAAAAATAGCGGAATAATAAAAATATATCCATGAATCAAAGAATAGCTCTGTAATACTACTTTTTGCGTAATTTTCTAAAATAAATATTATCGGATAGTTATTATTGATAAGGAGTATCGCTATATCTTTGCAGGATGATTTCAAAAAGCGGCAGGCTTGTGGTATGATGATAGGCAAAAGAAGTTTACAGAAGCGCTGCGGGGGAGAAGTTTGGTACGAGCGGCGTTTTTTGAGAGAGGTGTGTAAAAGATGTTTACGGTAAAAACCGTTTCTCCCGAAGAGACGGCGGCGCTTGCCGAGCGTATCGGAACGATCTGTCCGGCAGGGGCGGTCTTTGCGCTCGCCGGCGATCTCGGCGCGGGAAAGACGCTTTTCGTGCAGGGATTGGCGCGCGGTTTGGATTTTTCGGGTGAGGTGACGAGTCCGACGTTTAACTTGATGAATATATATGAAGGCAGGATGCGTTTGACGCACTTTGACGTCTATCGCTTGACACGCGCGGGAGAGCTGGACGGCATCGGTTTCTATGAATATGCGGACGATCCTGAGGGCGTCGTTGTCATTGAGTGGTTCGACAAGTTTACGGAGGAGATGCCCGAAGATTATGTGCGTGTGATGATCGAGCGCGTATCGCCGTCCGCAGCAGGGGAAGAGAATCGCCGTTGTATGCGGTTTTCGCTCGTGGGAACGAGGCTCTGTGGCTTTTTTGAGGAGATGAAGCATGTTGTCAATTCTGGCGATTGATACGGCAAGTTCGACGTCGAGCGTCGCTGTGGCGCATGAGGGGAAGCTCTTGGCGGAAGTGACGGTCGAGGCGGGGCATACACATTCGGAGACGCTTCTTTCGCATATCGAAGGTGCGCTCGCTTTTTCGGGCGTCGAGAAGTCGGCGCTTTGCGGCGTTGCCGTGAGCATCGGTCCCGGCTCTTTCACGGGGCTTCGCATCGGTCTTGCTACGGCGAAAGCACTGGCTTATGGCTTGGGTATACCGCTCGTCGGGGTATCGACTTTGGCGGCGTTTGCGCTCGCTTTTCCCGTGCCGGGCGTCTATACGCTCGCGCTGATGGATGCGCAGAAGGGCAACGCTTATGCGGGACTGTACGAGTGGCGAGGGGATGGCTTGCATGAGGTGCGTCCCGTGCATGTCGCGCCGCTTGCCGAGGCGATTGCTGCGGCGGCTGCTATGGGGCGGCAGGTCCTCATAACGGGTGAGCTTGTGCAGAAGAAGCGGGATCGCCTGGGCGATCTGCCTGAAAATGTCACGCTCGCGCCCGCGCACCTTCTGGCGGCGCGCGCCTCGCATGTTGCGCGACTCGGTCTTTCGCGGCTGACATTGGGGGAGAGCGACGATTTGATGACGCTTGAGCCGTTCTATATCCGACGCTCGGAAGCGGAGGTGCTCTGGGAGAAGCGTCACGGGCGTGAAAAGGGGGACGCTCCATGCTGACGTTCCGCAAGATGCTGCCGACGGACGCTGCAGCCGTGGAAAAGGTGGAACGCGCGTGCTTTTCTATGCCGTGGTCACGCGAGTCTTTCTGGGAAGAGGCGGCGCAAGAGGCGGCGTATTATTTGCTGGCGTCGGCGGATGAAGAGGTCGTCGGTTATGTCGGCGTTTGGCTGCTCGGCGACGAGGGGCATATCACGAATGTTGCCGTCGCGCCTGAGATGCGTCGGTGCGGCGTGGGGACAGCGCTTCTTCTTGCACTCATGCGGATCGCATACGGGCGCGGCGTACGCAGCATGACGCTTGAAGTGCGTCCGTCGAACGAAGCTGCGCTTGCGCTCTATCGAAAGTTCGGCTTTCGAAGTGTCGGTAGGAGACCGCACTACTACACGGACAATGATGAGGATGCGGAGATCCTTTGGAATACGGACATCGAAGCGACGCTTGGTGCGGCGGGCGGAAAGGGAGACGAGGCGCATGGATAAGAATATTTTGACGCTCGCCATCGAGACGAGCTGCGACGAGACGTCTGCCGCCGTATTGCGCGGCGGGCGCGAGGTCTTGTCGAACATCATTTCGACGCAGATTCCCGTGCATCAAAAGTATGGCGGCGTTGTGCCGGAGATCGCCTCGCGCTGTCATATCGTGAACATTGTACCTGTCATCGATGAGGCGTTGGAAAAAGCGGGCGTCGGGAAAGAAGCGATCGGGCAGATCGCCGTCACCTATGGACCGGGGCTTGTCGGTGCGCTGCTCGTCGGCGTCGCCGCCGCCAAGGGGCTTGCCTTTTCGCTCGGCGTGCCGCTCATCGGCGTGAATCATCTCGAAGGCCATATCTTCGCGAACTTCTTGCGTGCGCCGAAGCTGGAACCGCCGTTCGTGGCTCTCGTGGCTTCGGGCGGACATACGGCGCTCGTCCATGTCGCGAATTATAACCGCTTCACTTTGCTCGGGCAGACGCGCGACGACGCGGCGGGCGAGGCGTTTGACAAGGTGGCGCGCGTGCTCGGGCTGCCGTATCCGGGCGGTCCTGAGATCGACCGCCTCGCGCGAGCCGGCGACGCTTCCGCCATCGAATTTCCGCGCGCATTGGAAGCGGAAGGCAACTATGAATTCAGTTTCAGCGGCTTGAAGTCTGCCGTCTTGAACTATTTGAATTCGATGAAGCTCAAGAAAATCGAGGTCAATGCCGCCGACGTTGCGGCGTCGTTTCAGAGCGCCGTCGTTGAAACGCTCGTGCAGAAGTCGCTGGCGGCTCTGCGTGAAACGGGGCTTAAGACGCTGGTGCTGGCGGGCGGCGTCGCGGCGAATAGCTCGCTCGAAGGGCGGCTTCGCCAAGCAGCGGCAAAAAACGGCGTCGAATTCTACTATCCGGGACGTATGCTCTGTACGGACAATGCAGCGATGATTGGCTGCCGCGCCTACTATCAAGCCTTGGCGGGCGGTTATGCCGACCTGCGTTTGAATGCCGTGCCGGGGCTTTCGCTCCGTGATGTAGGCGGGGCGTGATGGGGGCTTTTTCCGCGCGTTCTCTTGCGGCGGCGGCGCGAGAGAACGCGCCGCTCTCAGCGGTGCAGGCGGAGCTTCTGCATTGCGTCGGGCGTGCACTGCCTTTTATCGCAGATCTTCTCGGTGCGCAGCTGACACTTTATTTGCCTGCACGGGAGAAGGGGCGCTTCTTCGTCGCTGCGAGTCTTCTGCCGCATACCGCTGCTTTTTCAAAAGAAGCGTCGTTTCCTGCTGTGGGGGCGTCTGTCGTGTGTACGGAGGAGCCGCTGGTGTATGCGGCGCTGCAAAGGGGCGGGCTGCATCGCGGCAAGCGTGAGGTCGGCTTTGGCGAGAGCCTTGAGATGCTTGCGTTCGCCGTTATGGACGGCGCGGTTCCCCTCGCTGTCGTCGCCCTTGTGCTTGATGACGAGGGATTGACGCAGACGGCGCTTGATGATTTGGCGAAAACGGCGATGGACGTTGTGCAGCAAGCGAAAAAACCGCTTGCCGACCATGCGCTTCGTCCGCTTGCGCCCGGCACGGCGATCCTCATCACCGACCGTTTTCGCCGCATCGTCTTTGCCAATGCGGCGGCGCTTCACCTATACCGTATGCTTGGCGTCGGCAGTCTCGTCGGTGTGCAGATCTTTGACCGTCGCCTCTATGCACAGGTTACGCGCGAGAGTATGCGTGCAGGTGCGCCGCAGGAAAAGGAGGTCGAAGCCGGCGGACGCACGCTCTTGGTGCGCGATGTGGCGATCGTCGAGGGCGGGGCGGAGATCCGGCGCATTCGTCTCTTGCAGGATGTGACGGAACTGCGCGAGAAGGAGCGCGAGATCCGTGTGCAGGCGGCGATTATTCAGGAGATTCACCACCGCGTCAAGAACAGTCTGCAAACCGTCGCGGGACTTCTTCGTATGCAGGCGCGGCGAAGCGGCTCGGCAGAGGTCAAGGATGCGCTCAAGGAGAGCATCGGACGCATCCTCGCCATTGCGGGCGCACATGAGATGCTGTCGGTGAACGGCGCTGGGAGTTTTGCCGTACAGAAGGCGGCGAAGCGGGTGCTCGCACTCGTGCGACGGACCGTCGTGCCTGCGGACTTCGTAATTTCCGAAGTGTTCGAGGGCGAGGAAATCACCCTGCCCATCGCGCGTGCGGCGAATCTGGCGCTCGTCATGAATGAGATCTTCCAAAACGCCTTGGAACATGGCTTCAAAGATCGCAGAAGCGGCACGATCGGGCTGCGCACGAGCCGCCGGACGGGCGTTTTCTGTCTTGATTTCTACGACGATGGCTGCGGTATGCCCGAGGGATTTGCGCCGGAAAAGAGCCAGCGGCTTGGTCTTGCTATCCTGCGCACGATTGTGGAGAGTGAGCTTGGCGGCAGCCTGCGCATCGAGAGCTGCTCGGATGCGCAGGCGCACGGTACGCATGTGATCTTGGAGATTCCGTGGGAGGAGGGTTTGGATGAGCCGTAAGAAGCTGCGCTTCGTCATCGCGGATGACGAGCCTTTGATTCGTATGGATCTTCGCGAGATGCTTGAAGAAGCAGGGCATACGGTCGTCGGCGAAGCGGCGGACGGCAGACGTGCCGTCGCGCTTTGCCGTGAACTGCGCCCGGACGTTGCTCTGCTCGACGTGAAGATGCCCGACGTCGACGGCGTCGCCGCCGCGCGCGTCATCGTGCGCGAAAAGCTCGCGGTCGTGCTGCTTCTCACGGCGTTTTCCGATGCCGCGACCGTGCGGCGTGCAAGTGAAGCCGGCGTCGGCGGCTATCTTGTGAAGCCCATCGAAGAGACGCAGCTTTTTCCTGCCGTTGAGATCGCGTGCGCCCGGCTCAAAGAGCTTCGTGCCGTGGAAGAAGAGCTTGGCGGACTCAAGACGACGCTCGCAGGACGAAAACTCATCGAACGCGCCAAGGGGGTGCTGATGGATCGCTGCGGCATCCGAGAAGAAGAAGCCTTTCAGCGTATGCGGCGCTTTAGCATGGAGCGCCGCCGCTCCATGACGGATGTCGCAAGAAGCATCCTGCAGGCGGAAGAAAAGCGTAGGGAGCCGTGTAATTCCTAGGAAATCTCTTTGTTATTATCCAAAAAATAGTAAAATAATTTCAGTTGCACTTTTTGTTTGAATCTGTTAGAATGATTGAGCAAGCGCAGGTTTGGACAAAATCGTCGGCGCGGGCAGCGCCGGAAGGGCGCTTTCACATGTTACCAGCAAGGGAGATATTTCATGGAGTTCCAGGACAGGACATTGGTTTGCAAGGATTGTGGCAAGGAGTTCACGTTCACCGCAGGTGAGCAGGAGTTCTACAAGGAGAAGGGGTTTGAGAATGATCCGGTTCGCTGCCGTGACTGCCGCGGCAAGAGACGCCGCAGCCACGAGGGCGACGGCGGTGAGCGCACGATGTTCCCGGTGACTTGCGCCGCCTGCGGCAAGGAGACGGAAGTGCCGTTCGAGCCGAAGGATGATCGCCCGGTCTACTGCCGCGATTGCTTCTCTGCCAGAAGGGGCAGATAAGCTGGATCTTTGCAGACGTTTGCCTGGAGGAAACAGCGGGATGGCTTCCGATAAGCAAACCAAGTCGCAGAGCATATAGAAGAATCTCCTCTTGTTTTCATGCCAGGCTAGTAAGGACGGCAGAAAACGAGAGGAGATTCTTTTTTATGGAAAAATGGTGTGTGATTTATTCGTCGCTTACGGGCAATACGAAGCGCGTCGCTGAGGCGATGGCAGAGGAGGCGGAAGCCGACCTCTTTTCGGTGGACGAGGCTCCCCTCGATCTTTCCGCTTATGCCGTCGTGGCGCTTGGCTATTGGCTGCGCCGCGGTGCGCCCGATCCCAAAATGCTCGCGCTCTTGCCGAGGATTGAGGAGATCGATGTCGTGCTGTTCCAGACGCACGGCACGGATCCGGGCAGCGAGCACGCTGTCACAGCCTTTGCACGCGCAGGATATGCGCTCGGCAAAGGCTGCTATATTGCCGGCACGTTCGCCTGCCAAGGCAGGATCCACCCGAAGATCGTCGAAAAGCGCAAGAAAGAAGCTGCCGCAGACGATGATCCGCACGCGGGAAAGAAAGCGCAGGCGCGTTGGCAGAGAGCCGCAAGCCACCCCGACGAGGAGGATTTGCAAAAGGCGCGTGCATTTATGCGCCTGATGCAGGAGAAGCGGCTGAAGCGCGTGGCGCGGCTGGAAGCGGGGAAGTAGCGAGCGGCGCTCTTTGTATTCTGCCTTGTCGAAAAAATATTCTTTGTAGTATAATCAAGGCGAGGAGATGAACGGCGTGATGAAAACGGTGAACCGGACGTATAAGGATTCGCTTTTTCGCGACATATTTCATGATGAAGTGCGCTTAGCAGAACTTTCCACAGGTCTGCTTGGCGAATCTGTAGATTCATCCGATATACAGCTGACAACATTGGATTGGACATTTTTCACGGGAATCCGCAACGATGTAGGTTTCCTCGTGAAAGATTGCCACATCGTTCTTTTGGAGCATCAAAGCACGCTGAACAAGAATATGCCTCTGCGCCTGCTCATGTATATCGCTGAACTTTATCGTCAATATATTGATGATGACGCCGTCTATAGATTGGCTCGCATTCCGCTGCCTGCGCCGAGATTCTATGTGCTGTATAATGGCGAGGAAGAAATGCCTGGTAGATGGACGCAGCACCTTTCCGATGCTTTTGGTGGGAGACTCGGCGACATAGAGCTTACGGTCGAGGTCATCAACATCAATGAGGCGAAAGGCGATGCTATTCTTACCAAGAGCCGCGCATTGAAAGCGTACAGTGCATTTGTCGCCAAGGCGCGTCAGCTTGTTAAAGATGGCGCGAGCCTTGAAACGGCAGTACGGCAAGGCATCCGATTTTGTCTGGAGAATAATTATTTAGAGGAGTATTTCAGGAAAAAACAGACGGAGGAGGTTTTTGACATGCTGAATTTCGTTTGGGATCAGGAACGCGCTCTGAAGGTTCGTGCAGAAGAAGCGGCAGAGGAAGCAGCGGCGAAAGCGGCGGCGAAAGCGTTGGAACAAGGTATGGAAAAAGGTATGGAACAAGGCATGGAAAAAGGCAAAGAGAGCGAACGGGTTTTTTCCATTCGCAGCCTTATGGCGAATCTGCAGTTTACGGCGGAAAAAGCTATGGACGCTCTTTCCATTCCGAAAGCGGAACAGGCTCGCTACAAAACGATGCTGTGAGGCTGGCTGATGAGTCTTGTGATGAAAATTGATTTTTACGGAGGCGATGGCTGATGGAGAGGAAGATCCTCTTGAATCCGGGACCGGCAACGACGACGGATACGGTGAAGATGGCGCAGGTCGTGCCCGATATTTGCCCGCGCGAAGAGGCGTTCGGTGCCGTCATGCGCGAGGTGGCGGCGGATTTGCTGCGGGTTGTGCATGCCTCAACGGAGCGCTTTTCGTGTGTGCTTTTTTGCGGCTCGGGCACGCTCAATATGGATGTTTGCCTGAACTCGCTCCTGCCTGCGGGGAAGAAAGCGCTCATCGTCAACAACGGCGCGTATTCGTCGCGTGCCGTTGCTATCTGCCGCGCGTATGGGCTTTCGCATATCGACCTGCGCTCTTCCGTGGAAGATGTGCCCGACCTTAAGACGGTCGAGCGCACGCTCGCGGCGGATCCCGACATTGCGCTCGTCTATACGACGCATCACGAGACTGGCACGGGCGTATTGAATCCCATCCGTGAGATCGGTGCGCTCGCACATGCGCATGGCGCAGCATTTGTCGTCGATACGACATCGACGTATGCGATGCTGCCCTTTTCCTTGGAAGAGTGCAATATCGACTTCTGCATGGCGTCGGCGCAGAAGGGTATACAGGCGATGACGGGGCTTTCGTTCATCATTGGCCGCACGGCGCTCATCGAGGCGTCGAAGGACTATCCTGTGCGCTCGTATTACTGCAATCTCTATCAACAGTACGCCTACTTCAAGAAGACGGGGCAGATGCAGTTCACGCCGCCCGTACAGACGATCTATGCGGCAAAGCAGGCGCTCAAGGAGTATTTTGATGAAGGAGAAGCAGCGAAAGCGGCGCGTCATGCACGCACAGCGGCGGCGATTCATCGCGGGCTTGCGGCGCTGGGGCTGAAAGAAGCGATCCGCCCGGAGATTCAGTCGGGGCTTGTTGTCTCCGTGCTTTATCCCGACGATGCGCGCTGGAATTTTGATCGTGTGCACGACGATTGCTATGCGCACGGTTTCACGATCTATCCGGGCAAGATGCAGGAAAAGGGCACGTTTCGTCTGTGTGCGCTCGGCGCGATCGATGAGACGGACATCGAGGCGTTTTTCCGTGTGTTAGGGGAAGCTCTTGCCGCGCTGGGCATGGAGACGCCAAAAGGATGATGAAGGGACATGGGATGGATGGAAAGGACATGAGTCGCTGGCAGGAAATTTGGAACAAGAGAAATGTTCAGCTTGCAGGAATAGATCGCGCGGACAAGCGGGAGATGTTTATGGAGCTTAAGCGCATCAACGGCTATGATGTTGTGGCTGGCGGCATTCCGTACGAGGCGTTGGCGAAACAGTATGAAGAAACCAAGGCGGCGCTTCGCCTGCCTGAGAAGGGAAGCGTTTTCGAGGTCGGCTGCGGTGCGGGAGCCAATCTTTTGTTGTTTCAGCAGGACGGTTATTCTGTCGGCGGCATAGACTATTCGGAAAGGCTGGTTTCTGTTTTGACAAATGTCCTCTGCGGGGGGGCACTGAGGGAAGCCGTCTGTGCAGAAGCGAGGCAGCTGCCGCAGGAGGAGAAGTATGATGCGGTGTTTTCATCGGGTGTCTTTCACTACTTCGCCGATAAGTCGTATGCACAAGAGGTCATGGAAGGAATGGTCGAAAAATCGCGCGGCAGTATCGCCGTCCTCGAAGTGCATGACGCTGAGAAGCAGGACGATTTCTTCGCGTTGCGCCGGCAGATCGATCCTGACTATGACGTGCATTATCAAGGACTGGACAAACTTTTTTATGAGAAGCGTTTCTTTGAAAAATTTGCAGAGAAGCACGATCTTCGGGTTTCCTTCGAGCCGGTACGGATGGAAGGCTATTGGAATGCGCCCTTTCTGTATTCCGTATTTTTTTCTCGCGAGGAAACGCCGAAAGAATGAACGACAGGCAGAAGGAGGATTTTCATGCAGGCGACGGAGTTCTTGGAAATCACGGGCGCGGATTTTTTCGTTGGCGTGCCCGACTCACAGCTGCGCGCGCTTTGCGACGCCTTGATCGAGGAATACGGCAGCGAGGCGCCGCACGTCATCGCGGCGAACGAAGGCACGGCGGCGGGCATCGCGGCGGGGCATTACCTTGCGACGGGACGCTCGCCGCTCGTCTATTTGCAGAACAGCGGTGAGGGAAACATCGTCAACGCGCTCGCATCGCTGCTGCATGAGAAAGCATACGGCATCCCGCTGATCTTCGTCATCGGCTGGCGCGGTGAGCCGATGGTGAAGGATGAGCCGCAGCACGCTTATCAGGGCGAGGTGACGCTTCCTCTGCTTGATCTTATGCAGGTCGAGCATTTTGTGCTTTCCAAGGAAACGCAGAGCGAAGAAGTAAGAGAGGCGATGGCGCATTTCCGCCCCTTGCTGGAGGCGGGGCGCTCGGTCGCCTTCGTCGTTCGGAAGGGGGCGCTCACGCACGATACGAAGGTCACTTACAAGAATAGCTATGTGCTGCGCCGCGAGGAGGCGATTCAAACGATCCTCGAAGCCGCCGGTGCGGATGATGTGTTTGTTTCGACAACGGGCAAGGCGAGCCGTGAGCTTTTTGAGCTTAGGGAGGCGCGGGGCGAGGGACACGCGCGGGATTTCCTGACGATTGGCTCGATGGGGCACAGCTCTTCGATCGCGCTCGGTATCGCACTTGAAAAAAAGGAGCGGCGCACATGGTGTCTCGACGGCGACGGCGCTTTTCTCATGCACATGGGGGCGGCTGCCGTCATCGCTGCAGCGGCTCCGGCGAACTTCTGCCACATCGTTTTGAACAATGAGGCGCATGAGAGCGTCGGCGGTATGCCGACGGCGGCTTCTGTCGTTGATTTTCCGGCGCTGGCGCGGGCGCTCGGCTATGCGTCCGCGCAGCGAGTGTCGAGTCGTGCGGAGCTTGTCGCAGCCATAGCGGCGATGCGCGAGTCGTCGGGACCGCACTTTTTGGAGGTGCGCTGCGCCATCGGTTCGCGTGCCGATCTCGGTCGCCCGACGCTCTCTCCAAGTGCCAACAAGCTAGGAATGATGCGCTTTCTCGGTCGTTAATTGATAACAGATACTGCCCTGTAAACCCTTGACAAAGCGTAGTGTAATCGCTATGATAAATAAAGTGGTTGGCGTAAGAAAATACTGAAAAAAACAGGGTTTTCCGTCAACATTTTTAAGCTTTAGGAGGATGAAAGAATATGGGTACGATTTTTTCTAAGAGTGATTTCTGGATTGGTCTTGCTGTCGGTGCCGTTGCAGGCGTCTTTGGCTATCGTTTCATGCAGGAGCGCGAGCAGCAAATGCTGGCGATTCAGCAGGGCGCTCCGGCGGCGCAGGTTCCGCTTGCCGAGCTTCAGCGTCAGAAGGAAGAGCTGGAAGATCTGATTGCTGCGCAGGAAGCCGGCGCGAACCAGTAAGGAAACATAAGAGGGGCTGCGGCAGGCAAATGCTCGTATCGTCATGGCATATTGCGTGCGCAGCCCTTTTCGTGTTTTGGTGTTGATAATGCGTTGCATGGAGGATGATGTTATGGCAAAGGTTTCCTTAGGTCTGCCGCTGGCAGCGGCTGCCGTCGGTACGGTCGTGACGCTCTTTGTTCCGGCGAAGCGCCTGCATATCATCTGCGGTACGGCATGGGCGGCGCTCTCGCTCGTCCACGCTTGGCAGTATCGGAAAAAGCTCGCAAAGGATTTGTATAGAGCGCCGCTCGTATGCTGTCCGTGGCAGAGAACGCAGGGCGTTTTGCAAAGCGGACGGCAGAATGATGTGAAGCGGCATGTGCAGGCGGCACAAGGGAGGAGTTAAGTTTTTATGTCTTATATGTCTGGTTTGATGCTTGGCACAGCCATCGTCAGAGGACTCGGCAGTATGCTCTCAAGCGGCGCTTCCGCCGGCATGGGCGGCGGCATGGGCATGGGCGGCGGCATGGGCAGGAGCGCGGGAATGAGCGGGCTTTTGGGCATGGCGGCGACGGGCATGGCGTCCGGCATGGGTCGGGGCGGCATGGGCAGAAGTTCCGGCATGAGCGGATTTTTCGGCATGATGCCGACGGGCATGAGCGGTCAGGTGAGCGGCATGTTCGGTCAAGGCGCAGGCAGAGGCCGCGGCAGGAGCATGGAGCAGGAAGCGGCAGCTTTTACGTCTGCGCCGACGCCGTCTGTGCCGACCTTTGCGCTGAAAAGCTCGATCTTGGGACGCAGGCGCTACTATGCGGCGGCGCTGCAGGGCAACGAGGAGCTGGCGAAACTTTTGGAGAAGAATCTCAGCCGCATCGCGTTCATCGACTCCGTTAAGGCGTCGAGTGTGACGGGAAGTCTGCTCGTATGCTACACGGGCGATGAGGACGCTGTCGACCGCTTGATGGCGGATCTCGGAAAGCGCGTATTCGGTGCGGGGGCTTTGCAATCGGGTTTTAATTTGCCGCAGGGGCTTTCTTCACTGCTTCCTGCGGACACTTTGACGTCGCCGCTTGCCGCCGTCGGCACGAGCATCTGCCGCACGGTGGGCGCTGCGAATGCCTGGCTGCGTGAAAAGACGGGCGGCTGGCTCGATTTTCCGTCGGTATTCGCCATCGGCTTCATCACGCGAGGTCTGCGCAAGATTCTGCTCTACGAGCAGAGACCTTCGGGACCGCAGATGCTTTGGTGGGCGTTCTCAATCTTGAAAGGATGGAAGATGTTATGACGTATGGGACGTGCTCGTTCCGCTTGTCGGTGGATCTTGCACAGGATAAGCGTGCGCTGCTGAGCGCACAGATCCGCAGTATAAAAGGCGTCGTCGCTGCCTCGGCAGGCGACAAGGCGCTGACGATTTGGTACAAGGAGAGTCTGCCGCTCGCCCTCGTGCGTCGCCTTGTCAAGCGCATGGAAGAGGCGTGTGCGCCGAGCGATCCCGAGCTGGATATGGCGAGTTATCGGCGGGAGGCGATCTTCTCACTCGTGAGCTTCGCGGGCATGAAAGCGCTCGAAAAGTTGGCGCCCGAAGCCTTTGCCGGCATGAAAGTGTTTCGCAGCCTCCTCGTCTTGGCGATTGCGCGCAATTTCCTCAAGAACGGCATCGTGGGCTTGGTGAAAGATCGCCGACCGAACGCCGATACGCTGACGAGTACGGCGGTCATTGCGTCCGTGCTCGCCGGCAAGCCGGAGTCGAGTCTCACGCTTTTGACGCTGTCGAACGGCGCCGAGATGCTGACGGCTTATGCGGCGGAGCGTGCAAAGAAGCAGATCTCAGGTCTTTTGAACATGAATCAGCGCTTTGTCTGGCTTATCGACGGCGGCGTAGAACGCAAGGTCGCCGTTGAGTCCGTGCAGGTCGGCGACCATATCGCGGCTCATGCGGGCGAGATGATCTGCGTTGACGGGCATGTCGTCAGAGGCAAGGCTTCCGTGAACCAAGCCTCGATCACAGGCGAGTCGAATCCTGCGATGAAGCGCAAGAAATCGCCGGTCTATGCGGGCTCTGTCATCGAGGTAGGCGAGATTGTCATCGAGGTGGAAAAGACGGGCAAGGACACGTCGCTTGCGCATATCGTCCACCTCGTTGAAGAGGCGCAGTCGAGACGTGCGCCCGTGCAGAACTTCGCCGACAACATGGCGAATATGCTCGTGCCGATCTCCTTCCTTGGCGCGGCAATCGTCTACGGTGCGACGCGCGATTGGCAGAGGGTCTTGAATCTCCTTTTCATCGACTTCTCGTGCGGCTTGAAGCTCTCGACGGCGACGGCGATCTCCGCATCCATTGCGGCGGCGGCGAAGAAGGGCATTCTTGTCAAAGGCGGCAACTACATGGAAGCGCTCGCCGAGACCGATACCGTGGTCCTCGACAAGACGGGCACGATCACGGTCGGCATCCCGCAGATCTCCTCTATCAAGACGGCGGAGAACGTGACGGAGAAGGAAATGATCCTCTTGGCGGCGTCGGCAGAAATGCACTCCGTGCACCCCTTGGCGGTCGCCATTCAGAAGTACGTCAAGGACAACAGCTGGGAAGTGCCGCAGCATCGCTCGTCAAAGACGATCGTCGCGCGGGGTATGCAGGCGGTTGTTCCTGACTTCGACGGCTTCAAGGGCGGCGACGTACTCGTCGGCAGCTACAAGTTCATGAAGGAGCGCGGCGTGCAGGGGACGGGTGAGCTTGTCGTCGAGGATACGATGGAAAATCTCCTTTACATCGCGAGGAACGGTTCGCTCATGGGCATCATCGGCATCACCGATCCCGTGCGCCCGAAGATGAAGAAGACGCTGAACCAGATGCGTCGCTACGGCGTCGATGAGATCGTGATGCTCACAGGCGATTCAGAAAAAGTCGCCGACAACGTGGCGCGTCAGATGGACATCGACTCCTATCATGCCGAAGTCCTGCCCGAAGACAAGGCGAACTACGTCATGAAGCTCAAGGAGCGCGGCGGCAGGGTCATGATGGTCGGCGACGGCATCAACGATGCCCCCGCATTGGCGTTCGCCGATGTCGGTGTGACGCTCGGCGGCCGCCAGACGGATATTGCCGCCGAGTCGTCGGCGGTGACGATTCGCTCGGAAGATCCCGAAGGTCTTGTCGAAGCCTTGCAGCTCGGCAAGCGCACGATGGGACTGATTCATCAGAACTTCCGCGCGACGATCCTCGTCAACTCCGCCGCGATGCTCTTGGGTGCGCTCGGCAAGATCAGCCCGCTGTGGGCGGCTGTCATTCACAACACGGCGACGCTCGCCGTCGTCTTGAACAGCGCACGCATTCTCTCGGTTGGCAAAAAGCCGATGAAGCGCGTCGGCTGAAATCGCATAAGAAAACAGGACGGCTGCATTTGTATTGTGCGGCTGTCCTGTTTTTTGCAGTATGTGTCTATGCTTTATGTACATGTGGCAATTGTGAAAAGAAAAAAATCATCTTTATAGGCTTGACAATTATTCTCAATTCCTTTATACTAATGGCGTAAGGTTGATTGATATTCATTTATTTGTATAAAAGAAAGGAAGAATAGTTATGAGCAGCGTGGTGATTCTCGGAGGGAACGAGTGTATGGAGTGCCGATATAGGGAGGCGTGCAAGAGCTGCGGCTTCAAGGCGAAGGTGTTCCCGAAGATGTGCCGCGACCTCAGACGCAAGATCGGCTCGCCCGACCTCATCATTCTCTTCACGAGTACGGCTTCGCATCAGCTTGCCATGCACGCGCAGGAAGAGGCGAAAAAGTGCAACGCAAAGATTGCGTTCTGCCACTCCGCAAGCATGGCGGCGCTGCAGAACGTCCTCGCTGAACATTCCGCGTGAGATGAATATGAGGCTGGCTATCATGAGACGATGTCGTGCAGAGACGTCTTGACGACTTTTCAAATCCGCAAAAGCGCAGGAGAGCGCTTCTGCGGATTTTTTTGTGTCGTGCTTTCTTCGTCGGCAGTTCCTCGGCAGCATCTGGCTGTGTGTCTGTCTATTTAGCCAATTCGAACAAGAAATTTGTACCGATTTGGCGTAATTCATTTTATTAGTAATTATTTATAATCGGAATGATTTTCCAATCTTTAGCAAAGAAAATGAGAATATTTACAAATTAACAGAAAAAGTCTAAGTGCTGTCGTATTTTCTTGACACACTGAAACATATAGGGTATCATTATCCCTGCAATGAAGCGGATTCAGTTTCATTGTCGTTCTCATTGAAAGGTTTTTTGCAGTAATTGGAGGTATGAAAGATGACGTTGAAAGACGGAAAGACGGGGATGTCTCTTCGCGTCGACAAAGTGGGAGATTCGGAGCTTAAGCAGCGTTTGATGACGATGGGGCTGATCCCGGGCACGCGCATCAAGGTGCTGCCGTCGGCGCCGATGGGCGATCCGATGGCGATCGGGCTTCGCTCGTACAATCTGGCGCTTCGTCGCGCCGATGCGGAGAAGATTGAAGTGACGGAAATCAAGGAAGGAGCGGGAGCCTGATGAGCACCATGAGCGTCGCCCTGACGGGCAACCCGAATACAGGTAAATCAACGATATTTAACGAATTGACGGGCATGCGCCAGAAGATCGGCAACTGGCCGGGCGTCACCGTCGATAAGAAGATGGGCGTCGTCAACTACAAAGATCGCGTGATCACGGTCGTCGATCTGCCCGGCACCTACAGCATCAATGCGCGTTCGGCAGAGGAGCAGGTCGTCATCGACTACTTCAAGACGACGATGCCCGACCTCGCCGTCGATGTCATTGACTCGTCGAACATCGAGCGCAACCTCTTCCTCACGGTGCAGCTCCTCGAAGAGGGCATTCCGCTCCTCATCGACCTCAACATGCAGGACGAGGCGGAGAGAAAGGGCATCCGCATCAATATCCAGAAGCTCGAAGAAGCTCTCGGTATGCCCGTCGTGCAGACGGTCGGCAGGAGCAAGAAGAGCATCCAGAAGCTCGTCGAAATCTTCACGACGACCGTCATGTCGAACTATCGTCCGAGCGCGATGGTCGAAGAGCATAAGGCGAAAGCGACGGAACTCAAGAAGAGCGGCCTTTCCGCCGAAGAACTCGACGAAAAGCTCATCGAGCTGCGCTATGATCTCATCGACAAGATCATGAAGAAGGCAGTCGTCGTCGGAAACGTCGGCTTGTCGACCTCGGAGAAAATCGACCGCGTGCTTGCGAACGGCGTCTTGGCGCTGCCGATTCTCCTCGGCATCCTCTACCTGATGTTCTGTATCGCCTTCACATGGATCGGGCAGCCGCTCGCGGATGCCGTCGGCGACTGGATCGGCGGCGACTTCACCGACTGGATCAATGACGCGATGGAATCGGCGGGCGTCGCCGAATGGCTGAAGTCCCTGATTGCAGACGGTATCGTCGCGGGTGTCGGCAACGTCATCAACTTCGTGCCGCTCATTTTCACCTTGTTCTTCATGCTGTCCTTCCTCGACGGCACGGGATATATGGCGCGCGTCGCCTTCATCATGGATCCGATCATGCGCCGTGTCGGCCTCACGGGCAAGGGCATCATGCCTCTGATGGTCGGCTTCGGCTGCGGCGTGCCTTCGATCATGGGTGCGCGTGCGCTCGATTCGGAAAAGGACAGGCTCACGTCGATCCTCATCACGCCTTTTTTGACGTGCTCGGCGAAGCTGCCGATCATGGCGCTCTTCGCTGCGATGTTCTTCCCCGATAATGCCGCGAACGTCGTCTTCTCGATGTACATCGTCGGCGTCGTCGTCGCCATCATCATGGCGAAGGTCTTGGGCATCACGGCGTTCAAGGATCAGGGATCGACGTTCCTCCTCGAACTGCCGCCGTACCGTATGCCGGACATGAAGACGGTGCTCCTGGAGACTTGGGACAAGGGCAAGGGCTACCTCGTCAAAGCCGGTACGATCATCTTCGCGATGAGCGTTGGCATCTGGTTCTTGTCGAATTACAATGCGGACGGCGCTACGGATGAGATGAGCGAATCCTTCCTCGCCTCGATCGGCGGCGGCATGAGCCATCTCTTCGCGCTGCATGGCTTCGAGACTTGGGAGTCGGGCGCGGCTGTCGTCACGGGCATCATGGCGAAGGAATCCGTCGTTTCGACCCTCGGCATCCTCTATGGCGTCGGCGACGTCTCGACCGAGGCGGAGGATGCTGCGGATACGGCGGCGCAGTTCGCCGGCACGATGGGCACGGCATTCACGGCGGCGTCGGCGCTCGCCTTCATGGTATTCTCGCAGCTCTACACGCCGTGCATGACGTCGCTCGGCACGATCAAGAAGGAGACGGGCAAGTGGAGCTGGATGCTCTTCGCCGCCCTCTATACCTTCGGCGTCGCCTGGGTCGTCTCGCTTCTCGTCTACTGGGGAGCCTGCGCCTTCGGCATGAACGGCTAGGGAAGCGATGGGCGAAAGCCGTCCGTGCTTCTCTGCCTCCTGAAAGGAGATCTTCGCCATGGCAAGCATCATTGTCGGCGCGATTGTCGCCGTCTTGCTCTTCTTCGCTCTGCGCCATGTCTATCACAATGTGAAGGCGGGCAAGGAGGATTGCTGCGGCGGCAGCTGCAGCGGCGGCTGCGGTGGCTGCGGCGGGAGCTGCAGCGCGGAGCAGCAAAAATAAATCGCGACTCTTATCGTATGGGAGAAGCCCGACGTGCGTTTCTGCATGTCGGGCTTCTTTGTATGCGTATGTCCGGCCATGCCTAAAGTGCAGTCGGAACGAAAAACTGTCAAGAAGCGGGTGAAGTGATCCTGCCTCTGCCTATGGCGTTGATGAGCCGTCGGTCGGATGGCGTGCATAGCGTCGCGAAAGCCGACGAATCTTTGACGAGGGCGTTTCTATGGCTATATGTTGCAGATACAGAGATGCAATAGGATAATATGCTCATGCTAATGAAAGTATAAAAAGTACAAAAAGAGAAAATATTTATATTTTTATAAAAAAGCTTGCAAAGAAAGCATAAATGTGCTATCCTATTCTACGTAGGAAATACAGCCTAAGAAAATATACAAGAGTCATACTTGTCCCGACATGTGTTGTAAGAAAATCGACAGGCTTCTCGGGAAATGTGTCTGTCTGGAAAGTCTTTCTTCACAAACATGAAATCTTTTGTATATGGCGGCTTGCATTTTTGTCGCCGGACCTCAGAGGTCAGTCCTCGATCAGGTACCTTCGCAGGGCGGGATATCCGCTGCTGCCGGGCGCGCTTCCTATGGTCGTTTGGGCAGAGCCGGAATATCTTTCTAGGGGCATTGTTCAGTACATCGGGCTCCGCAGGCTTTGTCGGACGAATTTTACTGTCGCTTCTTTCGCAGGGGATGTTCGTGATTTGCGTGGACTGCTGCAGCTCCCGTCGGAGAGAAGTGAACAGGATGCAGCTGAAAAGGCGGTGACCTTTTTCGATCGGGGCGGGGCGCTCTGTCCCGGTTAGCTGCACTCGGCGTCCTTTTTGGACCTTTTTCATGAAGCTTCCTCCTGCCTCTTTCTTTGTCTTTGTAGATGGTTTATAATGAAGAAGGAAAGAGAGGAGGAGAGCATCATGAATCTGAGAAAGACGATGCTTATCGGCGCCGTTTTGCTGACGGTTCTCGCTGCTGCGGCGTACAGCCTGCAGGGGACGTTTGCCAGGCATACGGGCGGTCCGCGTGTACTTGTGGCGTATTTTTCACATGCTGGTGAAAATTACGCCGTTGGTCGTGTCGAGAAGGGCAGTACAGCAGCGATGGCTGAGATGATCGCCGAAGAAACGGGCGGCGATCTTTTTGAAATTAAGCCGAAGAATGATTATCCCGAACGGCTCAAAGATGTTCTTGAGACCGCACGGCGGGAACAGAAGGAAAACGCGCGTCCGGAGCTTGCGGAAAATGTGAGGAATCTCGCGGACTACGATGTGATTTTTCTCGGCTATCCGGTTTGGTGCAGCGATATGCCGATGCCGGTTTATACATTTTTGGAAACCAACGATTTTAGCGGCAAGACGATTATACCGTTTGCAACGGCCTTGTCCGACAGCTTGACGGGCAATGAGAATAACATTCCGGATCATGCCAAAGGGGCGAAGGTTTTGAACGGCATCGGTCTGGAAGGAAAGTTTGTCCATGATACGCCCAGACTTGCCGCGCCGATGGTCAGTGAATGGCTGGAAAATGTCGGTTGGAAGAATGTTGGCAAGACGGTCGATTAGAAGTCTCGAAGGAAGGGTTATTTTTTCCTCTTAAACTACGATATATATGTATATGCTCGTCACGGATGGGGCATTTTGAAGAGAAAGCTGGGAGGAATGAACATGGATGTAACAGCGATGAGCAAGATGGCGTATGCCATGAGCCAAAATGCAGCGAAGGCGCCGAATGGAGCGGAGCGTGTGCAGACGGCGCCGGGGGTGAAGCCTGCGGGTGCAGGCGCAGCGGCGCCCGCGGCAAAGGATGCAGGCGCCGCCTATGATGTGAAGATTTCCGACAGAGCGAAGCAGAAAGCTGCCGATGCGAAAGCCGCTGAAGAGCAGGAGCCGAAGAACGGCAAGGCGAAAGGCTTGACCGCCGATGAGGTCAAGGCGCTGCAGGCTGATATCGACAACAGCTACAATATCCTTATTAAGACGATGACGGAGCAGAATGCGAAGCTTCAGGCATGGCAGAAGGATGGCGTAGGTTTCTTGAATTTTGACGGCAGGAAGGTTTCGACAGCGCAGTTTGCGCTGCCCAATGTTGCGACGACGCCGGAAGAAGCCGCGAAAGCCGTCGCTGACGGCGGTGACTGGTCCGTGGGCGCTGTCGCCGACCGCATCATGAGCATGGCGACCTCGATTGCAGGCGACGATCCGAAGAAGCTCGAAGCCATGCGCACTGCCGTGCAGCAGGGCTTCAAGCAGGCGGGTATAGACTTCACGAAGATGACGGGCAAGAAGGATATGCCTGAGATCACGGGCAAGACCTACGACGAGATCATGGGACGCTTCGACAAGCTTGTGAAGAAGGACGACGCAGCAAAAGGCGCGGACAAGGTACAGCAGCCGCAGGACGCACAACAGAAGAAAGCGGCGGGCGCACAGCTCTAAATTGTAGAAGATCAAGCCGATATGCGGGATGGACACGCATATCGGCTTTTTGGTGTGCGCATACGTCGGTCTCTTCATGGACTTTTTCCATAAAAAATGCTATACTACTTTAGCTAGATATTATTTCGACTATATTTTTGGGGTGAGAGTGTGGATTTTGGCGAGGGGAAGATCGTTCCTGTAAATCTCGCAAGTGAGATGAAGAATTCCTATATCGACTACGCTATGAGCGTCATCGTCGCCCGCGCCCTGCCGGATGTGCGCGACGGTCTGAAACCTGTGCATCGCCGCATCCTTTACGCGATGCAGGAAGCGGGCATGGGGTCGGGCAAGCCGTACAAGAAGTCGGCGCGTATCGTCGGTGAAGTCCTCGGTAAGTACCACCCGCATGGCGACAGCTCTGTCTACGACGCTATCGTGCGCATGGCGCAGGACTTTTCCATGCGCTACATGCTCGCCGACGGGCATGGTAACTTCGGCTCGGTCGACGGTGATCCGGCGGCTGCCATGCGCTATACCGAGGTGCGCATGTCGAAGGTCGCGGAGCTTATGCTGCAGGACATCGACAAGGAGACGGTGGATTTTGCGCCGAACTACGACGAGTCCTTGAAGGAGCCGACCGTGCTGCCGGCGAAGTTTCCGCAGCTTCTCGCGAACGGCACTTCGGGCATTGCCGTCGGCATGGCGACGAACATCCCGCCGCACAATATGCGCGAGGTCATCGACGGCACTTTGATGCTCATTGATCGTCCCGATACCACGGTCGAGGAACTCATGACGGTCATCAAGGGACCGGACTTCCCGACGGCGGGACTGATTCTCGGCACGGAGGGCATCCGTCAGGCGTATACGACAGGGCGCGGCGTCATCAAGCTTCGCGCGCGCGTACACATCGAGACGACGTCGAGCGGCCGCTCACGCATCATCGTGACGGAGCTGCCCTATCAGGTGAACAAGGCGCGTCTCGTCGAGAAGATCGCCGAGCTTGTGCGCGACAAGGCGATCGAGGGCGTCACGGCTTTGAACGACGAGTCCGACCGCAGCGGCATGCGCATCGTCATCGACGTGCGCCGTGACGCGAACGCCAATGTCATCTTGAATCAGCTCTACAAGCACACGCAGCTGCAGGACAGCTTCGGCGTCATCATGCTCGCGCTCGTCGACGGCAGCCCGCGCGTACTCACCTTGAAAGAGGTGCTGCATTACTACATCAAGCACCAGCAGGACGTCATCACGCGGCGCACGAAGTACGAACTGGCGAAAGCCGAAGCCCGCGCCCATATCCTCGAAGGTCTGACCATCGCGCTCGACCATCTCGACGCCGTCATCACGACGATTCGCGAGAGCCGTACGGCAGACATCGCACGCGAGCGCCTCATGGAAGGTTTCAAGCTCAGCGAGAAGCAGGCGCAGGCGATCCTCGATTTGCGCCTGCAGCGTCTGACGGGACTGGAGCGCGAGAAGATCGAAGAAGAGTACCGGGAGGTCTTGAAGATGATCGACTGGCTCAAATCCGTCCTCGCCGATGAGGGCAAGATCGACAAGATCATCAAGGACGAACTTCTTGCCGTGCGCGAGAAGTACGGCGACGACCGCCGCACGGAGATCACGATCGACACATCCGCGATCAACGTCGAGGATCTCATCGCGCAGGAAGACGTCGTCATCACGCTCACGCACAACAACTACATCAAGCGTATGCCGCTCGATACCTATCGCCGCCAGAAGCGCGGCGGCGTGGGTGTGACAGGCATGGGCACGAAGGAAGCCGACTTCGTCGAGAATATCCTCGTGACGACGACGCATCACACGATCCTCTTCTTCACGAACCGTGGGCGCGTCCATTGTCTCAAGGCGTACGAGATCAACGAAGCGAGCCGACAGGCGAAGGGCACGGCGATCATCAACCTGCTGCAGCTGGAGAGTGAGGAGAAGATCACGGCGGTCATTCAGGTCAAGGAGTTCCTGCCTGAACGCTACCTCTTTATGGCGACGAAGAAGGGCATTGTGAAAAAGACGAGCCTTTCCGAATTCCAAGCGATCCGCAGGGGCGGTCTCAATGCGATCAACCTCGACGAGGACGACGACCTCATCGGCGTAAAGTTTACGGACGGCACGAAGCAGGTCATTCTCGGCACGGCGAGCGGCATGGCGGTCGCTTTCACCGAAGACGATGTGCGCTCGATGGGACGCATGGCGCGCGGCGTCAAGGGCATCAACCTGAAGGCGGGCGATGTGGTCGTCGGCATGGACAACCTCGCGCGAAACGCGGAGGTCTTGACCATCACGGCGGACGGCTATGGCAAGCGCACGGAGACGAGCGAATATCGCCTGCAGACGCGCGGCGGCAAGGGTCTCATCAACATGAAGGTCACGGAAAAGACCGGCTCCGTCGTTGGACTCAAGGTCGTGCGTCCGGGGCAGGAACTGATCCTCATCACGACGGATGGCATCGTCATTCGCACGAAAGTGGATGAGATCTCTGTCATCAGCCGCAATACGCAGGGCGTCAAGATCATACGCCTCGGCGAAGGCGACAAGGTGGCGTCGTTCGCTGCGATGGAGCAGAAGAACAACTGAGATGGGAAAGTCGATTACGCTTGCCGGAGTTTCTGTCGAGCTTGAACGAAAGCCCATCAAGAATATGTACCTGCGTGTTCTGTCCCCCGATGGCAGAATACACTTGAGCGCGCCAAAGCGTGCGACGCTCGCTGAACTCGTGCGCTTTGTCGCCAAGCATACGGCATGGATCGAGGAAAAGCGGGCGAAGATCGCTGTACATTCGGAGACTGCTGCTCGCCGCTTTTTGAGCGGCGAGCGTTTCTACGTCTGGGGAGAGCCGCTGCGGCTCGCGGTGAAATTCGGACGCGCGTCGAACTTCGTCCTGCGCGACGGCAGCCGGCTCATCTTGAGCGTCAAAGCGCGGGAAGCCGAGAGCAGACCCGCCGAGCGCGAAGCGATTCTCAACGAATGGTATCGCCGCGAGCTCGCACGCGCCGTGCCGCCCCTTTTGGCGCGTGCCGAGACGGTCGTCGGCAAGAGCGCTGCCGAATGGCGCATCAAGAACATGAAAACGAAGTGGGGAACATGCAGCATCCATGCGCGTCGTATATGGCTGAATCTTCAGCTTGCCAAGTATCCGATCATCTGTCTGGAATATATCATCATCCATGAGCTTACGCACCTTTGGGAACGATATCACAATGCACACTTCAAGAGCCTCATGGACGAGTTTTGTCCCGATTGGCGCGAGCGAAAAAAACTCGTCAATACGCCGCTTGTATGAAAAATGAGGAAGAGCCGCCTGCCGTTTGTACGGTGAGGCGGCTCTTTGCAGCATTTCTTAGGCGTAATACATGCTTGCGTTGATGGAAGCGGCGAGGTCGAGTTTGTCCTTGAGCTTGAGCTTCTTCGGCTCGTTCTCATAGTAGGTGATGCGGCGTTTGATGAACTGCGTGTCGATGTTGCCTGTGCGGAAGTAGCTGTCCTCAAGGATCTTCTGGTGCAGAGCGATCGTCGTCTTGACGCCTTCGATGCGGAACTCACTTAGGGCGCGTTCCATGATTTTGATAGCGTCGCCGCGCGTTCTGCCGTGGACGATGACCTTGGCGATGAGCGAGTCGTACCACGGCTCAATCGTCAGTCCCGTCGTCACGCCGCTGTCGAAGCGCACGCGCGGACCGCTCGGCTCGTGCATGAAAGTGATGAGCCCCGGAGACGGCAGGAAGTTGTTGTCGGGATCTTCCGCATTGATGCGGCACTCGATGGCATGACCGCGGATCTTGATGTTTTTCTGCATGAGTCCTAGAGGCTCGCCGTCGGCGATTTGGATCTGGCGGCGCACGATGTCAACGCCCGTGACGGCTTCTGTGATGGCGTGCTCGACTTGGATGCGCGGGTTGATTTCCATGAAGTAGAATTCGTTGTTAGCGAGATCCAAGAGAAATTCGACCGTACCGGCGTTCGAGTAGTGGACGCTCTTCGCCGCCTTGATGGCGAGGCGGCCGATCTCAAGGCGCATTTCCTCTGTGAGCGCGATGGACGGCGACTCTTCGAGGAGCTTTTGATTGCGGCGCTGCAGCGAGCATTCGCGCTCGCCGAGGAAGAGCACTGTGCCGTAGTTGTCGGCGAGGATCTGCGCTTCGATGTGACGCGAGTGCTCGATATAGTGCTCGAAGTAATGGACGACTTTCTTGAGATCGACGAGCTGCAAGATGTTTTTGAGATCTTCTTCCGTATAGGCGACGAACATGCCTTTGCCGCCGCCGCCGGATACGGGCTTCAAGATAACGGGGTAGCCGACTTCCGCCGCTGCCTTCAAGGCCATCTCGTTGTTTTCGAGCGGGGCGCTGCCTTTTGACATCGGGATGCCCGACGGCGCTATGGCGGCACGCGCTGCATCCTTGTCGCCGACGAGACGCAGGGTTTCAGCCAGGGGGCCGATCCAGACGATGCCTGCCTTTGTGACCATATCGGCGAAGTCGGCGTCTTCGGAGAGGAAGCCGTAGCCCGGATGGATGGCTTCGGACTTCGTCTTGATCGCTGCTTCAAGCACGGCTTCTTTATTCAGATAGCTTTCTGTCGCATCGGCGGGACCGACGCGGTAGGTAAGGTCGGCGAGCTGGACATGCAGGGCGTTCTTATCGGCGTCAGAGTAGATGGCGACCGCCTCGATGCCGAGTTCTTGACAGGCGCGAATGACACGGACAGCGATTTCGCCGCGGTTGGCGATGAGGATCCTTTTGAACATAAGTGCAGCCTCCTGTTCAGTGCTTGGATGCGTATATTCCAAACGATAACTTTTACTTATCGACGATAGCTTATATCTATCGTGACAGACATATTCTAGCACGGGGGACAAGGTTTTTCAATGAAAAGAAGCGTGGTTCTTATGGATTTTCCTGTGTATTTTTCATATTGTATATTATTGAAGAATATTTTGAAGTTTTAAGAAGCGCTGCTAAAACGAAGTCGTCCGGATGTGTGAAGATGAGGGATCGAATCTGTCAGAGCGCTCCTTAGCCGCGCGTTCGTAAATTCTCGGCTTTAGGGGATTGAGACGGAGCATACCTTTCTGCTACAATATGTTCAAGGAAAGCGAGGAGGAGCAAATGACGGACATTGTGGCGGAGAAGCTCAAGCTGCTGCCGGATTCGCCGGGCGTTTACATCATGAAGGACGCGAAGGGGCGCATCATCTATGTCGGCAAGGCGGTCGTCTTGAAGAATCGTGTGCGGCAGTACTTCCAGAGCGGCAAGCATCAAGCGCCGAAGGTGCGTGCTATGGTGGCGAAAATCGCCGATTTTGAAACGATTCTCACACATTCGGAGGTCGAAGCGCTGATTTTGGAATGCAATCTCATCAAGAAGCATCGCCCGCGCTATAATGTCAGTCTCAAGGACGACAAGAGCTACCCCTATCTCAAGGTCACGTTTGCCGATGAGTATCCGCGCGTCGTGGTCACACGGCGCGTCACAAAGGATGGCTCGCGCTACTTCGGCCCCTATACCTCGGCGGGCGCGATGCACGAGAGCGTCAAGCTTCTGCGGCGGCTCTTCCCGCTGCGCACCTGCAAGAATATGAAGGTCGAGCGTCCGTGCTTGGAGTACCATATCAAGCGCTGCCTTGCGCCGTGCTGTGAGCCGGTGGACAAAGATGAGTACGGTGCGATGATTCGTGAGGTTTGCCTTTTCCTCGAAGGGCGGACAGAGCAGGTGGAAAAAGAGCTGTCGCGCCGCATGACGGATGCGGCGGACGATTACGACTTCGAGCGTGCGGCGCGTCTGCGCGATCAGCTCGCCGCCGTGCGCAAGGTAGCGGAGAAGCAGAATATCGTGACGGGGTCGGGCGATCAGGATGCCGTCGGCATGGCGCGATCCGGGCTGGGCGCCGTCGTCATGGTATTCCTCATTCGCGCGGGCAAGATGGTCGGGCGCGAGCATTTCCTGCTTTCGGGCAGCGAGGAGGAAACGGACGAGGCGCTGCTTTCGGCATTTTTGAAGCAGTACTATCACCGCGCGGCGTTCGTACCGCGTGAGATTTTGCTGCCGTTTCCCATTGAGGAGACGGAACTGTTGGAGAGTTGGCTCGCCGAGCGTAAGGGCGCAAAGGTGGCGCTCGCCGTGCCGCAGCGCGGCACGAAGCACGACGTCGTCGAGATGGTACGCTCCAATGCCGAAAAGTTTCTCGCGGACGAGGCGGCGCGCATCGAGCAGGCGAACGATCAGACGCTTGGCGCGGTTCGAGAGCTTGGACGCTACCTCGGGCTCAAGGAAGAGCCGATGCGTATGGAGTGCTTCGACATCTCGCACAATCAAGGCTCGGAGACGGTCGCCTCGATGGTCGTCTTTGAGGGCGGCCTGCCGAAGAAGTCCGACTATCGGCGCTTCAAGATCCGAAGCGCCGAGGGAAAGCCCGACGATTTCCTCTCGATGCGCGAGGTGACGCAAAGGCGCTATGGCAAGCTCAGCGAAGACGAGCTGCCCGACCTCATCATCATCGACGGCGGCAAGGGACAGCTTTCGTCCGCACTGGAGATCATTCGCGGCGCGGGGCATCTCGATGTACCCGTCGTCGGCCTTGCCAAGCAGTTCGAGTACATCTTCACCGAGGGCAGCTCCGATCCCGTCATACTGCCGCGCCGCAGCCAGGCGCTCTACCTCATCGAGCGCATCCGCGATGAGGCGCACCGCTTCGCCATCACCTACCACCGCAAACTGCGCGGTAAGCGCAACCTCGTCTCCGTGCTCGACCATATCGCGGGCATCGGCCCCAAGCGGCGCAAGGCGCTCTGGAATCACTTCGGCACGATCGCGAAGATCAAGGCGGCGAGCGTCGAGGAGCTTGCTGCCGTCGACGGTATGACGCTTCCCGCAGCCGAAGCCGTGAAGAACTTTTTCTTAGCGCAGGAGAAGATGCTTGCGGGGGAGGAATAGCAAGTTTCCATGCGGAAAAGGCATGATTTAGACAGTCTTTACGGGCTGTCTTTTTTTGTGCGTGAAACACGATGCTTTTTCCGCGCAGCGTGCGAAGAGCATCGTGTGATAATCGGAAGTGCGTGAGGTGAGAAGCCCGTTGACGATGTCTATGGCTAAAATTGCGCCTGAGATGTTCTTTTTCGCGTCCTTTAGGCGATTGAGGTAGAGTGGAACGGCTTTGGGAAGAGCGAGCGTATGCGTTCGATAGATATAGCATAGATAGTGTCCGCCCGCGATGTAGCTTGTTTCCTCCGGCAGGTGATGCTCGGGATGGTCAATCTTGAGAAAGTAGGACGGAGCTGAAAAATCTTGATTTCGGATATCGTTTTCGTCATACAGTGCGCCTAGAAAGAAGTGAGGCCAATGATTTTGATGAAAGCCCTTGAGGAAAAATTTGTTGGCGATATTCGTTTCGTTTCCCATCATGGATGTGATTTTCAGCTTCGGTGAGCGCAGGATGAAATGTTCAGGAAAATAGGCTGTGAACAAGGTTTCCGGGGCGTGCCGTTTATAGAAATCAAAGTAATAGGATAAATTGGCAATGGTTGCCTGCAGCGCCTGCAGCTCGCGGATGCGTTCTTCCAAGTTGCCGTAGATTTGGCGATACGTTTCTAGGGTGACGTCGAGATCGTTTTCAGACAAAAGTTTTTTGATGTCGGCAAGATACGTATGGGAGCGCACGCCGAAGAGGATGCGCGTGAGCTGCAGCGCTTGCTCCGGACGATAGTAGCGGTAGCGATTTTCGCCGACGTAAGCGGGCTTCAATATATCAATGCGGTCGTAATGTTTGAGCGTGTCGATGGGGGTGTGCGTCAGGGCGCTGAATTCCTTGATTGTCATGAGCGATGTATCTTTTTCTGCCATGGATGAATCCCTCCGTTAGAATGCGGGCTGCTTGGAAAAGGAATCATGCCGTTTCGCATGACGGCTGAAGATGTCCTGAACGGTTATACGAAGCGGGCGATGCCGCAGCTTTCCGAGTAGGTGCCATGCTGCGCCGTGCATGAGGGTATCGGTTCGCCGTAGCAGCAGATGTGGTCGTGATAGTATTTCTGCGGGAATTTGCTTCGCAGATTCTTCGGGAGTTTTTGATACATTGCATGGGTGAAGAGGCTGTCGGGGAAATGCTGTGTGCCTGCGACTTTGGCGAGGAGCAGGGCGCGTTCCTGCACTTCGCCGAGGCGGATATCGTCGCCAAAGAGGCGATGTTTCGCGTAAGCGGCGCTGTATTGCAGCGTGCCGCAGTCGGCAGCCGCAGCCGCCTGCACGGGAAGAGCGGCTGCTTCTTGGAAGCGTCGCGTCTTGTCGCGGCAGATCTTCTTGATGCTTCGGGCAGCGGTATATACGTCGCGGATCCCGTTCTTGTCGGCGGAAAAGGTGAGGAGGATATGATTGGCGTGCTGGTCGATTTTGCGGCATGTTGCCAAGGTCTCGCCATAGTCGATGACAGCGGCGAGGACGAGGAAAAAGAGCGTGGCAAAGAGCGGGTTGCGTGTGAAATTTGTGCTGCTTTGCGGTGAAAAAATGCGGGCGCACAAGATGGCGGCTTCGACCGTTTTGAGGATGGGCAGATCGGATAACGGTTTTTGGGAAGATGACATGAGAAATCCTTTCATACAGCTATTGACATGTGAGTTACTCACGACTTTATAATAGCATACAGGGTGAAGCATGACAAGACGCGAGGAGGCGGCAGCATGGGCGAGCGATGGAAGCGCTGGATGATGAGCGGGCTTTTTTGCGCGGTGATGTCGTCCTTGGTGTTCAGCGTCATGAATGCGCTGGTGAAGGCGGTCAGCATCCATGTTCCTTCGAATGAGATCGTTTTTTTTCGCAGCGTCGTCGGAACGGTGCTGATCCTCCTTTTGATGCGCGTGCAGGGAGTGCGTGCGTCGAAGATCGGCGTCCCGCTTCTGGTGCTGCGCGGCAGTTTGGGGGCGCTCTATATGCTGGCGTATTTCTACACCATCGCCTATATGCCGCTGGTGGACGCGATCATTCTCGTCAATTTGTCGCCGGTGTTTTCCTTCATTTTCGCGGCGATTTTTTTGCGGGAAAAGCTGCCGGGGCGCATGGGATTTATTTTGCCGCTGATCTTTGCCGGGGCTATGCTGACGATCAATCCGCTGGGGTATTCGACGTATTCGGCAGTCGCGCTCTTCGGCATCGGGGCGGCGGTGCTTTCGGGAGCGGCGGGCGTCTGTATTCGCTATCTGAGCCGGTCTTTTCATGCGTACGAGATCATTTTGTATTTCATGGCTGCAGCGACGTTGATCTCGATTCCCTTGATGTGGCGCGATTTCGTCGTGCCGGATTCGTGGGATTTGTTCCTGCTTGTGACGATGGGCGTCGTTTCTCTCTTGGCGCAGGTGTTTTTGACGAAGGCGTTCACGCATGAAAATGCCGTGATCGTAGAGATTGTCCGCTATATCGGCATCCTCTTCAACGCATTCTGGGGATTCGCCATTTGGGCGGAGATTCCGACGTGGAACGTCGTCGCCGGAGGTGCGCTCATCGTTTCGGGCTGCATTCTCTTGTCGCGGGCAGCGGCAAAGAATCGTGCGGCATGAGGTGAAAGGTGATTTTGGGAAGGTTATTTTAGGGAGGTCAAAGCATGAGGTTTATGTGGAAGGGAAAATTCTTTGTATTCGGCGTCATGGTTGTATTAGCGGCGGCGCTTTTGACGTTGGGCGGCTGCGGCTCTACGACATCCGATTCTTCCGGCGCGAAGGGAAAGTCTATGGTGGTGGGCGTGAATCTTTTCAGCACGACGCTCGATCCGCACAAGGATTATGACGGTTGGTTCGTGGTGCGCTACGGCTTGGGTGAAACGCTCGCGCGCGTGAGCGACAAGATGACGTTGGAGCCGTGGCTGGCGACGAAGTGGGAGATGCTTGACGCAACGACATGGAAGATCACGCTGCGTGACGGCGTGAAGTTTCATACAGGAGCGCCCATGACGGCAGAAGCGGTCAAGGCGTCCTTGGAACGCTCCATCGCTTCTAACAAGCGCGGGCCTGCGAATCTTGCCATCGACACGATGGAGGCGGCGGGGCAGGAGCTTACGATACGCACGAAGGAGCCGCGTCCCGATCTCATCTACGAACTTTGCGATCCCTACTGCGCCATTGTGGATGTGCAGGCGGCGCAGGGAGCCGATGGCTTCCGTAATACTGTGGCAGGCACGGGACCTTTCAAGGTCAAGTCTTTTACGGAGAATATTTCTGTCGTGGTCACGGCTTTTGACGACTACTGGGGCGGCAAGGCGAAGCTGGACGAGGTCGAGTTCCGCTATCTGAACGACCCCGATACCCGCATGATGTCGCTGCAGTCAGGCGATATTGACGCTTCGATCAATATCGACAGCAAGAATCTTCAGCTTTTCGAAGATGCAGGAAAGTATACCGTCAGCCGTTGCCCGAGTATGCGTGCGACGTATGTGTTCTTCAATACGAAGAACCGTTTCCTGCAGGACAAGAATCTGCGCACGGCGCTCATCATGGCAGCGGATAAGAAAAGCTATCTGAAGTCGGTGTTGGGCGGCGTCGGCGTCGAGGGCGTGTGCCTTTATCCGACTTCGCTGCCATACCGCTCGGCAGAGCTTAAATATCCGGCTTTTGATCCGGCGGGGGCGAAAAAGCTTTTGACGGATAACGGTTATGTGGATCAAAACGGTGATGGGTACTTGGAAAAGGATGGCGAGCCTGTGACGCTCACGATTTCCTGCTATACATCTCGCGCGGAAATTCCGGGCTTCGCTACGGCTATGCAGGCGGACTTCGAAAAGCTCGGCATTCAGACGAAGATCGTCACCTATGATACGCTGCCACGAGAAAAGTTCACAGCGGGCGACTACGACATCGGCTTCACGAGTTTCACGCCGTCGACGAATACACGACCGCTGGCAGGACTTCGCACGGCGTTCGTCAAGGATGCCATCGAGAATTACTATAACTACTTCTACGATGAGCGAGTGGATGAAATCGCCAGCATTTTGCCGACGGAAGCGGACTACGAGAAGCAGGATCAGCTGGCTTTTGAAGCCCAGCAGCGGATCTTGGATGCACGCACCAATATTTTCCTGGCATATACGGAGAATCTTTACGTTTCCAATCATCGCGTCAAGAATTTCAACGCGCATGCGTTTGATTACTATGTGATGGACAATCAGGTGGATATTGAAAGCAAGTAACCAGAGTGCCAAGGATCGCCGGACATGCCGCAGGGCAGCGTCCGGCGATGTACTTGTGCGCTGAAAACGCATGAAATTCGGCAATAAAGGTGAACAGGAGGGAATATGGGGAAATTTGTTCTGAAGAGGTTTTTCAATATGATCCTCGTCATGCTGGGGGTCAGTGTCATCGTGTTCTTGCTGCTGCGCCTTTCGAACGGCGATCCGGCGTATATCAAGCTCTCAGGCGTGGGCATTCCGGTCACCGATGAGCTGCTTTGGGAAACGCGCGAGGCGATGGGGTTGAATCTGCCGATGTATGAGCAATTTTGGAACAGTTTTACGGGCATGTTGACAGGAGATCTAGGCGTGTCGTACCGTACCGGGCGTCCGGTATTGGAAGAATTGCTCAAAGGCTTGGGACCTACGCTGAAACTGGCGGGAGCTTCCTTCTTGCTGACGGTGGCGCTTTCGGTGCCGCTCGGAATTGTGACGGCGCTTTATGCCAATCGAGCCATCGACTACGTTATCCGCATCACGTCCTTTTTGGCGACAGCGATGCCGCTCTTCGCCTTGGGATTGCTCTTGATCTATATTTTTTCCTTGGAACTTCAATGGCTTCCGGTATCGGGCAGTGAGAATCCTGCAGGGCTGGTGCTTCCTGCTCTGTCGCTTTCCTTGGGGCTTGTGGGGCGCTATACGAAGCAGATACGGGCTTCGGTCTTGGACGAGATCGGGCAGGATTATGTGGCGGCGGCTCGGACGCGCGGTTTGCCCGAGCGCATCGTCCTCGTCCGGCACGTCCTGCGCGGCTCGCTTATCTCCGTGGTTACGTTGCTGGGGCTTTCTTTCGGCGCGCTTTTGGGCGGCACGGCAGTCATCGAGATCATGTTCGTATGGCCCGGCGTGGGAAAGCTCATCGTCGAGGCTGTGCGTCATCGTGATTTTCCCGTGGTGCAGGGATTCACTCTTTTGATGGCAGTCATTTACTGCGGCATCAATTTCCTCGTGGATATGTCTTATGGGATTCTTGATCCGAGGATACGAAACAGGAGCTGAGGCGAATGCTGAAACGAAAGATTTTAAAAGAAAAATTCGATCTGCCCAAGGCGCTGTGCGGCATTTTTTTATTCCTTCTCACGGTATTGGTTCTGCTCTCTTTGTTTGCCGCTGACATCGCGCCGCACGATCCGTTGAAGATTGAGCATGATTTGGCTCTGCAGGCGCCCAGTGCGGCATTTCCCTTTGGTACGGACGACTTCGGCCGCTGCGTGTTCTCGCGCGTTCTTTATGGTATGCGTTCGTCGCTCTTCATGTCACTCTTCATCGTCGGCGTCAGTTTGGCGGTCGGGACGGCGGCCGGCATCGTATCCGGCTATTTCGGCGGCTGGATCGATGACTGCATCATGCGCGTCACCGACATGTTTTTGGCGTTTCCCGGCATGGTGTTCAGCATCGCGGTCGTCGGCGTTCTCGGCGTGGGCTGGGAGAACACGGCAATCGCATTGATTCTGCCGGGCTGGCTGATTTTTGCACGTCTCTCCCGAGGGCTTGTCCTTGCGATCAAGGAGAAGGAGTATCTGCGCTCGGCAAAGGGGGCGGGCTTGACGACGCTGCAGATCATGCGGCGGTACATCGCGCCCAATATCGCCCAGCAGCTCGTCATCGTAGCGGCCATCGAGATTGGCAGCACGCTGATCAGTTTCTGCGCCTTGACATACTTGGGCATGGGTGCGCAGCCGCCGGAACCGGAGCTTGGCCTCATGCTCAGCGAGGCGAAGTCGAAGATGCAGATTGCGCCGTGGATGATGGTTTTTCCCTGCATGACCGTGTTTGTGATCGTCATCTTGTTCCAACTGTTGAGTGATTCTCTGCGGGATGTTTTGGATCCGTCGCGCAGCGAGGGCGGGCGATGAGGCATGGAGGAGAAAGGGGGAGAGCCGTGAAAGAAGCGCTTTTGCGTGTGGAAAATGTATCTATTGGCTATACGCATGATATTGTGCGTCAGGTTAGTTTTGAGGTGGCAGAAAAGAGCGTTCTTGCCATCGTCGGCGAGAGCGGCAGCGGCAAGAGCACGCTGCTAAAATCCCTGATCGGGCCGTATCCGGGCGCCGGAAGCGTGCGGCGCGGGAAGATTCTCTATCGGGGAGAAGATCTCGTGACCATGCGCCGCGCCGCACTTTCCGCCATTCGAGGACGTGAAATCTCGCTGGTATTCCAGTCCCCCGGCGCAACGCTCAATCCTGTGCGAAAGATCGGCGCACAGTTCGCAGAAACGATCTGCTACCATACGAATCTCACGCGGCGCGAGGCGCGTGAGAAGGCAGCGGCAATCCTGCAGAAGCTCAATATGCGCGAGACGGAGCGCGTGCTGGACGGCTACGCCTTCGAACTCAGCGGCGGGATGAAGCAGCGCGTGTCCATCGCTATGGCGTTGGCCTTAGAGCCGAAGCTGCTCTTGGCGGACGAGCCGACGAGCGCACTGGATGCGACGGTGCAGAAAGCGGTGGTGGAGGAGCTTTTGGCGCTTCATCGGGAGATGGGGACGGCCATCGTCATCGTCACGCACAACATGATGCTCTCGGCGTATATGGCTGATCGCATCGCTGTCATGTACGCGGGCGAGATCGTGGAGATCGGCGCGAAGGCTGAAGTGATGGAGGCGCCGCAGCATCCGTATACGCAGGCATTGATTGCCTCGATTCCGCGCCTTGATGAAGAGAAGGAGCTCAAGGGCATCGACGGGCGGCGCATCGACTTGGCGGTTTTGCCGCCGGGCTGCATCTTTGCCAATCGCTGTGATCGCGCCGTCGAGATTTGCTCCATGCGCTCGCCTCGTCTGCAGACCGTCGGCGCGGATCATCATGTTGCGTGCCATTTGTGCGGGAAGGAGGATGTGCGGGATGTCAGACAATAATGCGCCGCTTCTGGAAATCAAAGATCTCGTCGTATCCTTTGGCGCGGGAAGGCGGAAAAAGGAGGTTCTGCACCGCATTTCCTTCGATATAAAGGAAGGAGAGTGCTTGGGCCTCGTCGGCGAGAGCGGCAGCGGTAAGAGCACGGTATCGAACGCCGTCATGCACTTCATCCCTGTGGAGGCGGGAAGAATCCTCTTTCGCGGGCAGGATATCACCGCGCTTCATGGCAAAAAACTGCGGCAGATGTACCGCGATATTCAGATGGTGTTTCAAAGTCCGGACGAATCTATCAGTCCTCACATGAAGATCGGGCGTTACATCACTGAGGTTTGTGAGAACTTCTCGCTCACGCGGAGCGCTGACCGTGCGGTTAAGGCACGGGAACTTCTGCGCACGATGGGGCTTGATGAAGCGTATGCCGACCGTTATCCGGCATTTCTGAGCGGCGGCGAGCGTCAGCGCGTTGCTATTGCCCGCGCTGTTTCCGTCTTGCCGTCGCTTCTTATCTGCGACGAGCCGACTTCCGCGCTCGATGTATCGGTGCAGGCGCTCATTGTAGAGCTTTTGCGTCGTCTGCAGCGCGAGCACGGCATGACGTATCTCTTCATTTCCCATGATCTGCCGCTTGTGCGTCATCTCTGCCAGCGCGTAGTCATCCTTTATCAAGGTGAAATCGTGGAGATTTTGCCCAGCACGCATCTTGCACAAGAAGCGCGCCACCCTTATACGAAAAAGCTGCTGTCGGCAGCATTTGGCAGTGCGATGGAAAAAGCTCCTGCGATGGCGTCTTTGCCTGACTGCAATCGCACGCCCGGTGGCTGCGCCTTTAAGAGCGAATGCCCATACCGCAAGGAACGCTGCCTTCAAGAGCGCCCCGAACTTGCCTGTATCGCCCCCGAGCATCAACTGGCTTGTTTTTTGGCTGAGAAATGAAAGCAGGAAGAAGCAGTAAATTCAGACGATCCATTTCAGGGACAGTTCTTGCGGCTGTCTCTTTTTCTTGCAGTTCTGCTTTGGAGACAAGTGCGCGGATTCTTCTTGTCAAACTTGCAGAAAGAATCGTCATTTTATATAATATACAAATAGACGACAGTCAACCGAAGGAGGAGATCATACTTTTATGGATAGAGAAGAAGCCTTGGCAAATGCCTTGAAGCATATAGAGAAAGAATTCGGCAAAGGTTCGATCATGCGCCTGGGCGAAGCCTCGGCAAACATGAATGTGGAGACGATTCCAACGGGCATTCTGCCTTTGGATGTCGCGCTTGGCGTCGGCGGTGTGCCGCGCGGACGCATCGTTGAAGTTTACGGTCCTGAAAGCTCCGGTAAAACGACGGTCACGCTGCACATGATCGCTGAAGCACAGAAGGGAAAAGGCGTCGCGGCGTTCATCGACGCAGAGCACGCGCTCGATCCCGTCTATGCGAAGAAGCTCGGCGTCAACATCGACGAGCTTCTGATATCGCAGCCCGATACGGGCGAACAGGCGCTCGACATCGTCGACGCCCTCGTGCGCAGCGGCGCACTTGATCTCATCGTCGTCGACTCCGTGGCAGCGCTCGTGCCGAAAGCAGAGATCGACGGCGACATGGGCGATCAGGCGGTCGGTATGCACGCGCGTCTCATGAGCCGTGCCATGCGGAAGCTCACGGGTTTCATCAGCAAATCGCGCACGGTCGTTGTATTCATCAACCAGATTCGTGAGAAGGTCGGCGTCATGTTCGGCAGTCCCGAGACGACGACGGGCGGCCGCGCTTTGAAATTCTACTCGACGGTGCGTCTTGATGTGCGCAAGACGGACAAGATCATGCAGGGACAGGAGATGATCGGCAACCGCACGAGGATCAAGGTCGTCAAGAACAAGGTCGCGCCGCCGTTCAAGATCGCGGAGTTCGACATCATGTACGGCGAGGGCGTTTCGCGTGTCGGTACGGTACTCGACATCGCGACGGATTTCGACATCATTGTAAAGAGCGGCTCGTGGTATTCCTACGACGGTTCGCGTCTCGGGCAAGGTAAGGAGAATGTGAAAAAAGCGCTGCGGGAAAAGCCCGAGCTTGCCGCTGAAATCGAAGAAAAGGTGCGCGTCAAGCTCATGGAGCAGGCGACGGCAGCGAAAGAGGGGGAGGTAGAGCGTGTCCCCGACGAGGAGAACGAGCGCGGAGCCGCAGGAAAGCAGCGGGAAGCGGCAGCGGACGAAGATTGAGAAAACGGCTCTGATGAAGGCGGTCGATCTCCTCGCACGCGCCGAGCACAGCACGGCGCACCTTGCGCGAAAGCTCGCACAGCGCGGCTACGAGGAAGAGGAAATTCAGGCGGCTCTGTCTACGCTGACAGAACGCGGCTACCTCGACGACGAAGAAGCCTGCCGTCATCAGTTTACGTTTCTTTACGAGGAAAGCCGGCAAAGCGTGCGCCAGATCACAGCGAAACTCATGCAGAAGGGATTTCCTTCGTCACTCATCGCTGATTGTGTGCCGGATGATACATTTGAGCGCGAGAGGGATGCGGCGGGGCGATGCCTTGCCGTGCATTTCAAGAAGAGCGCAGAGCCGCAGAAGATGCTGCAGCATCTCTATCGGCGCGGCTTCTCGACCACCGTCTGCCGCGCCGCCGTTGCTGCTTTTGGAGAAGATTGAAGGAGGACTTGCCTTGCAGAAGGATAGCCATGAATTGATACTCGTACTGGACTTTGGCGGTCAGTACAACCAACTGATCGCACGTCGCGTGCGCGAGTGCAGTGTCTATTGCGAGGTGCATCCGCATACGCTTCCTTTGGGAGAGATTCGTGCGCTCGCGCCCAAGGCGATCATCTTCACAGGCGGTCCCGAGAGCGTCTACAAGGAGGATTCTGCGACGTACAGCGAAGAAATTTTCTCGCTCGGCATTCCCATCCTCGGAATTTGCTACGGCTCGCAGCTCATGGCGCACAAGCTCGGCGGCAAGGTCAAGACGGCGCCCGTCAGCGAGTACGGCAGGACGGAGCTTGCGGTCATGGACGAGGCGTCCCTGCTCTTTGCCGATGTGCCGCAAAAGAGCATCTGCTGGATGAGCCATACCGACTATATCGCCGAAGCACCGAAGGGCTTTCGTGTGACGGCAAAGACGGCAGACTGCCCCGTAGCGGCGATGGAAGATGCAGAGCAGAAGCTCTATGCCGTGCAGTTTCACCCCGAAGTCATGCACACGGAATACGGCGCGAAGATCCTCGAAAACTTCGTGCGCCGCGTCGCGCTCTGTAAGGGGGATTGGCAGATGTCCTCCTTTGTCAAGAGGACGGTCGAAGCCCTGCGCGAAAAGATCGGCACGGGCAAGGCGCTCTGCGCGCTTTCGGGCGGCGTCGATTCATCCGTGGCGGCGGTGCTGCTCTCCAAGGCGATCGGCAGGCAGCTCACCTGTGTATTTGTCGATCACGGTCTTTTGCGAAAGGACGAAGGGAATGAAGTCGAGGCTGTGTTTGGCGCCGATGGTCCGTATGACTTGAACTTCATTCGCGTCGATGCCAGGGAGCGCTTCTACGAAAAACTCAAGGGCGTGACCGAGCCGGAGAAGAAGCGCAAGATCATCGGCGAAGAATTCATCCGTGTCTTTGAAGCCGAAGCGAAGAAGATCGGCAAGGTCGATTTCCTCGTGCAGGGGACGATCTATCCCGATGTCATAGAGAGCGGTCTCGGAAAATCCGCCGTCATCAAGAGCCACCATAACGTCGGCGGTCTGCCCGACTGCGTCGACTTCAAGGAGATCGTCGAGCCTCTGCGCCTCTTGTTCAAGGATGAAGTGCGAAAAGCGGGCAGAGAGCTTGGCATTCCCGAACATCTCGTCAATCGCCAGCCGTTCCCGGGACCCGGTCTCGGCATCCGCATCATCGGCGAGGTCACGGCGGAAAAGGTCAAGATCGTCCAAGAAGCCGACGCCATCTATCGCGAAGAGATCGCCAAAGCCGGGGCGGACAAGACGCTCGGTCAATATTTCGCCGCGCTCACAAACATGCGAAGCGTCGGCGTCATGGGCGACGGCAGGACATACGACCATGCCATAGCGCTCAGAGCCGTCCTCACAAGCGACTTCATGACGGCAGAGAGCGCCCCTCTGCCGTGGGAAGTCCTGCAAAAGGTCACGACCCGCATCGTCAACGAAGTCAAAGGCGTCAACCGCGTGCTCTACGACTGCACCGGCAAGCCGCCGGGGACGATTGAGTTTGAGTGACGGTGAACGACGAGGCGCGCCCCTTTTGTAAGACATCACGTTCTGTTTCCGTCATGCATGAAGATGTCTTATTTGTATCCATGCGGCATCTCAGCACTATTATTTTTGCCGCATGGATTGTCCGTAGTGGATAGAGGGCATCCGCTAGGCATGGGCAGTATGTAAGTGATGCTTGTCAATGGAATTTGATTCAGATGCTTCAGGTTGAGTTATCAATTCGGTAGATAATCCTAGAAGGGATTTCGTGAGACTAATTTCTGGAGAAAGGAGGAAAATAATGAAATTAAGCAGATGTGCTATAGAATCGAGGCGTTATGAAAAATCCCTTGAATTAGAGTTTAAAAAAGGAAAAGGTGTTTTTTATACAGATACAGAATTGATAAAAAATATCGTTAACCTTCTAGATATATCGAAAGATTCTGTGATTTTAGATCCGTGTTGTGGAACGGGAAATTTTCTTGTTGTGGCAAAAGAGTTAGGATATAAAAAAATATACGGAGCAGATATTGATAAAGATGCAATTTTATTAGCAAAAAAGAGTATGGGACTAGATAATCTTGGAGCTTTGGATACACTTGGAAATGGTGCTAAATATGTATTGGATAAATTGAATTTATCAGAACCTATTGATGCAATCATTGGAAATCCGCCTTATGCACCTATTGCAAAAGATATTATGGTCGATACATCGGATTATTTATTTTTGAGAAAAGTCAAGGATTCAGGCAGTAATCTATTTATTGCTGCAATATATAGAGCATTTGACATGGTTCGATCAAATGGAATAATATCCTATATTATTCCAAAAAATTTTCTTCATGTCACTTCATATTCGATGTTAAGGAAAATTATCTTAAATGAGAAAAAAATAGTTTCGATTATCGATATAGGAAGGTATTTCAAAAATGTTAGGGGAGAACAGATTGTATTAACTTTAGAAAATAGATTCATGAACGATAATAATATTTCTATATACAAGTATGAAAATCATGAGATTTCTAAGAAATTAGAAGTTCCTCAAAGTTTTTATAAAGATGAAATTTTATTATTTGGTGATGAAGAAGATTTTTTTATCTATAAAAAGATCAAGGACGCATATCAGAAACTTGGTGATGTGTGTACAGGATATGTGGGCAGAGGTAAGTCAAAATCTGATAACGCAATAGTTGGGAAGGATATACGTAAATTTTCATTCAAAAATATTGAAGTTCCTAAGAATGGGAATAGGGTGTTTATACAGAATATATATAGCGCCGAAGCCGGTATAATTGCAAGTTTTGCAGGAAACCTTGAAGCTGCAGAGACTGTGACAGTTTTTACTGATGGTGATGAAAAAATGTGCCGATATATATTAGGTTTTTTACATTCTAATTTATGCAATTATTACTTGCTGAAGTTTTGTTATAATAATTCAAAGCTCACGATGCACACGGATGCACGGTATTTGAAAAAATTACCTTTGATAATAAAAGATAGCACATTTCTTAAAGCAATAAATATTGTTAAAACATTAGAGGAAATTGAATATATGAGTGAAAGTTGGTTTGATATGATGGATTCGTTAAATGATTTGATCTATAAAACTTATGATATATCTGACAGTGAAAGATTGTATATAGATTTTCAAATGAAAAGTATACAATCGAAGAGGTGGCATAATGATAAATGAAGAAAAAAGATGCAATAATTTAACTGGGAAAGAGTGGCTTCAAAATTCTTTTAGTATATGGCGGAATTTAACTAAGACAAAAGAAGAGAAGGGGATAGGGCATCCGGCTTCATATCCTGTTTCTTTGTGCGAAAAATTGATAAAGACGTTTTCGAAAAATGATGCTTCTATAATAGATCCTTTTAATGGGGTAGGTTCAAGTCTTGTCGCAGCGCATAATCTTGAACGTAAGGCTGTAGGAATAGATTTGTCAGAGGAATTTTGTACAATAGCAAGGCAAAGGATTGGAGCTGATGAAAATATAAAAATTATTCATGGAGACAGCTTTTTTGAATTAGATAAATTGGAAGAAAATATGTTCGATTTGTGTATAACTTCTCCGCCTTATTGGGATATATTAAACATGAAACGCAGTGCTGATGGTAAGCAGAGTATAAACTATTCAGAAAAAGCCGATGATATAGGGAATATATCTAAATATCATACTTTTATCAGTGAGTTGGGTAAATTGTTTTTTAAGGTAAACAGAGTTATGAGACCTGGTGCGTATTGTTTAGTAAATGTTATGGACATTCGAAAAAAAAGTGAATTTTACCCGCTTCATAGTGATTTGGCAATAGAATTACAAAAACAAGGATATATATTTGATGATATTATAATTTGGGATAGGCAGCAGGATTATAATAATATGAGACCCTTAGGATATCCATATAAATATCGTATAAACAAAGTTCATGAATATATATTAATTTTTATTAAGAAATAGGAGGATGAAAAATGTATAAAGATTTTTTGAAGTATCTATCGAATAGTGGACAGGTAATATTTATTGAAGCTGAGGCAAGAAAGGATAAGATGGATAAATTCATTGAAAAATATAATAATAGTTACGGAAAACAAATAGGATTAAATTCTGAAGGAATATGTTTATTGGGGGATGTTGATAAATGGGGTGTAGAACTTAGACTTTATTTTAATGATGCATCGAATCTCCCTGATTATTGGGATGAAAGGAAATATACGAATAGGAAATATCGTTCCAATGAGTTTTCTTACAGAATAGACGATAATGATTTAATACGGTTTTTGTTTGATAATGGATACCAGCTTGGATATAACTAAGATAGGGATGTGAAAATATGAATACAGAAATGTCATATCTCTTAGGGATGATATGTGGAAATGGTGAAATTCAAAGGGGGTCAGTGAATACAGCAATAGCTATTGAAATACCACATAAGAAATTAGAAACAGAAGAATTTCATGACGTGAAACTTTATGTAAAGGCAAGTGTAGCAGATATTAGAAACATTCTTGAACCCTTAATAGGTGCAAGTATGGAGTTTATTCAAGACGCTTCCTCAACGATATTGTCTTTTACTAAGCCAAATACAGACTATTTAATACGTGAAATAAATAGATTTATCGGTAATGCTGTATCGCATAATGATATATCTTTGCATGAGGATATTTTTGAGTGTAGTGTGGATGAACGTAGACAATTTTTAAAAGGATTTGCGGATGTTACAGGGTATATTAGGAGAAGTAACGCATATTTTAATAAATATGAGCACAGAGTCTATTTAGAGATACCACATAACTGGCAATTGGTCATCGATCTATGTAATCTATTAAAATCGATAGATGTTCCAGTACAGACGATTGATTGGGCACATCCTAACATGCGAGATGGGGAACTGAAAAAGTATAATGCAGGGCAAGTTAATTTTTGGAAAAAAGAACATCAAGTAAAAATTTGGGCCAATGAGTTTAGTCTAATCGGTTTTGGGATTATACACAAACAACAAGCGCTAGATATGTTTTCTGATGAATTGATGGCTGCATATAGAAAGATTGGTAAAGATTTAAAAAAGAAAACGCATAAATATTTTTGGGAATCAAAAAGAAAATTGAATAAAACTAAACCGGTTCATCCAAGAGAAGACGATGATTTTATTCCAAGAATAATTAGGGGGAAGCATTTCGATTCATGGACGGAAATAGCGAGAGAACTGGGGTATCATGAATAAGAGGAATGTGAAAAATGAATTTGAGTTATATTTACCGATGAAAACTTGGTTGCAAGGGTATTTGGAAGACAAGTACAAGGGGGATAAAATTATCACTGTAGATGCTCATGCAGAAAGATTAGATAGAGTTTTAGCTAAGTATGATATAGTGAATGACCTTGCTGTTGGTGTGGATATCCAAATAGATATTTTAGGGATAGCTAAAAGAGAAAGTACGATAAAATTGTTTTTTATTGAAGCAAAAAAGACGAATTTGACCTTAAGAGATTTAGGGCAATTATGGGCATATTGCAAGTTAATCGATCCTGAAGAAGCATTTTTAATGACTTCGGCGGGATTAGGGACATTAAATAAATTACTCAACAGTTTTAAGAGGGAAGATTTACTGGATTATGGATCTGGGAAATTTATAAAAAAGATGAAGATATCTACGTGGAATTTAACTTCCGGAACTCCAGACTTATCGACGATGATTCCTAAAATTTAATTTGTACTTACAAAAACAGATACATAGAAATGGGAGAAATTGGCAGCATTCGTCTTTTTTACGACGGGATGCTCGGCGGCGGGTACGAATGACAAAAATAAAGGAGCGAAAAAGATGGCAAATCCGATTGCAGTTTTTGAGACGAATCATGGGACGTTCGAGGTGGAGCTTTTCGAGGATAGGGCGCCGATCACGGTGAAGAATTTCACGGACTTATATTCTCGTCTGTGCAGACGGCACGCTCTACACGGGCTGGACGAACGATCTGGAAAAGCGCCTTGCCGCGCACAATGCGGGCAAGGGGGCGAAGTATACGAGGAGCCGCCGTCCTGTGCGGCTCTTTTATTATGAGAAGTTTGAAGAGAAGGGGGAGGCGCAGCGCTACGAGTGTGAGATCAAGTGCCTGCCGCGCGAAAAGAAACTGGCGCTTGCGGCGCGTCTGCCGCAAGCGCCGGAGTGAAACGCTGCAAGGGAGGCATCTGGAAATTTACCCAGAGAAAAATTTTTATCTGCCTGTCATTTACTACCGTATGGTTGTTGGAGAGTTTCTGTTATAATAGAAGAAATAGACTGTGCAGGGTTATTTTCGAGGTTCCATGAGTGTTAAGAGAAAAGGAGATGAAAGGTTACGAAACGAGCAGTAAAGGTAATGGTGTTGGTCCTTACGTTGATGCTGGCGATGTCGAGCATGAGTTTCGCCATGTGGACAGGTACTGTCAGCCAGAGTGATTTCCAGAACTATGTGAAATCTGCAAAGTTTGCGATCTTTGTCAAGAGAGGCAGTACGATCACGATGTACGAGGCCAGCTCGCCATCTTCTGCAGCAAATGAGTTCCGGAGCGCACTGCCGAGCGGCAGGCTCGATGTTTACACGGGCAATATCGCTGTGCGCGACTATCTTGAGGAGCATGGCTACTACGATGTGCGGCGCGACGGTGAGGATATCGGCGGAGGTGTTCGTGCCTACCATTTTACTGCATGGGAAAAGATGTAACATCGTGCAGGATGCACTCGATTTGCTTTTTTCAATGTAAGGAAGATATGGAGCGGACTGCGGTGCATTTGGTTGATATGAGGATTTACGGAGAACTTTGGGGACATCCTTTGCATCGCAAGTGAATGTTCGAAAAAATGCATCCATTCATGAAGCGAAGCTTCTGAATGGATGCATTTTTGTTTTTATGGAGGTGCGAGATGAAACGATTTGCTTTGTTTATCTTATGCGCATTCGTACTGCTCGTTTCGGGGCAGAGCGAGGCAGCGATGGGAATTTCGACGGATTCAGTCCATCGAATCTTGGGGCGTCTGGCAGGCACATGGTACGATGAAGATGGGAATGCAGTGCTGACGATTGAGGGACACACGATCAACGGCTGCGAGGTTGTCGGCGGCGATCGACTGGCAAACGGACCCGGCAGCGGCTCTCTGGACTTCATCATTCGAGAGGCGGCCGGCACGCGCACGCTGCGCATTGGTTGGCTGCTTTTCGGCGGGCCGGGGGACTACATCCTACTGAACGATGGGGAAGCGCTGCAGCGCACGCTGAATCCTGCTTGCTCCGAATCCGTTGAGGGCGTTCGTCTCGGTATGCGCACTCGCGCCGTGCGGGAAAAGCTCGGTGCGGGGCAGGAATTGAGCAGGGAAAATGCTTGCCGTGCAGGCGATGATACTTTTGCTTACGGCTGGCATTATCCGGGCAAGGGGCTTATCGTTCTCCATAAAGACGGTATCGTGACAGGCCTTGTTCTGCTGCCGGAGAGCAAACTGTATTTTGACCGCTCCGGCCTCGGGGTAAACGACGGGCGGGCGGCATACGCGCGCGCCTATAAGATGTCTGAGATCCCCGAGGAAAGGACGTACAACAATCCGCTGGCGTTCTATGAGATCGCTCCCGGGGAGTTCTTCTCGTTCGGAAAGAATGGGAGCTATGTCAGGTTCAGCGCTGTAGCGTATTGATTTTTGGTGATAGTGGAATCTTTGCAGGATCGAGAGGTGCGAGATGAAAGGTTTGGCGATGCTCGCTTTATGTGCGTTCGCGCTGCTCGCTTTAGGACAGAGTGTGGCGGCGGAGCCGCGCGACGATCTCGATGTGATTTTGGAGCGCATGGCGGGCACTTGGTACGATGAAGACGGAGGCGCGGCGCTCACGATCGGGGAGCGCACGATCAACGGCTGCGAAGTCGTCGGCTGGGGACAATGGGTAGGCGGTGTTGAATCCGGCGGCGCGGAGTTTCGCGTCAAAGAAGCGGGCGGAGAGCGCACGCTTCATATCGGCTGGAAGCTTTTCGGCGGTGCGGGGGACTATATCACGCTGGAGGGCGGCGATGCATTGCAGCGCACGCTGACTCCGGACTACTTTGAGTCTGTCGGCGGCATTCATTTCGGTATGCGCATGAGCGTCGTGCAGGAGATTCTCGGAGCGGGGAAGGAATTGCGTCGGGAGGAGCCCTGTCATGCAGGCGACATGAGCTTTTCCCAGGGCTTGTATTATCCGGATCAGAGGCTCATCATTTTCCGCGAAAACGGAATCGTGACGGGGCTCGTGCTTCTCCGGGGGAGCAAGCTGCATTTTGACCGCTCCGGCCTCGGGGTAAACGATTCGCGGGATGCGTACGCCAGCGCCTACCGTCTGCCGCAGATTCCTGAGGAGTCGTCGAGAAGCAGCATTGCAGTTTATCGCATCATTCCCGGCGAGAATCTTTCTTTCGGAATGGATGGAAGCTATGTCATGCTCAGTATTTACGAGAATTAAGGTACAAAGAACCGCGCCATATTTAGGCCTTCGAGCGTCAAGCCGGCGATTGTAATGGGATAGAGCTGTGTGCTGCATGGGGATGCTTCCTTTTGCATGGTGAATTTTCAGGTATTGACTGTTTCGTAGTACCTTTCCGCCGTTATGGAGCAAAGAAAGGAAGAATCCCAGCTGCAGTTCGATAAAACTATCGTCTGAATATTAGCAAAGCTGTTGCGTGAACCTGCATATCATGGTATCATATACAGGAGACGCGTACAGCTATTCTTGGAGGCCGTGGGTACCCCGTTGCGGGCACCCCCGGAAAGGCGTCTCGCATAAGATGCCAACAGCAATTTTGCTCCGTATAGTCACAATAGTGAGGCACGACCTCACAGGACGGGGCGGCTTGCCGTTTCCGTCCGCGGCATCTTGTTTTTGTATATGTTCCCGGCGTATGCTGGGGAGAATGAATCGGTCCGGCACATTTGCATCTGCACTTTGCGCCGGGCTTTTTGCGCGAAGGAGGAAGCACGATGCTCGACTTGCTCAAAGAGGAAAGCAATAGGACGTACACGCGGACGGAGAACGATGCCGCGACTTACGCCAGTTCAGGCTCGGACGTGCTCGACTTCTTTGCGGCGGTCGGCGCCTTGCGCTCTTTGAAGGAGGCGGAGATCGTCGTGCGCTTCACGCGCGCTTTTGTCGAGGACCCTGTGCGTGCGCTGCGCACGCTCTTCTATGCGCGTGATGTTCGCGGCGGACTGGGCGAGCGCCGCGTCTTTCGCGTGCTTCTGCGCCATCTTGCCGCGTATGCGCCTGCGTGCGTGGAGAAGAATCTGCCGCTCGTCCCCGAGTACGGGCGCTGGGACGATGTGCTCGCACTTCTCGGCACACCGTTGGAGTCTGCCGCCGTTCGCTTGATTCGCAAGCAGCTGGAAAGCGACCTCGGCGCGTCGCAAAAGGGGGAGGAAGTCTCTCTTCTAGCGAAGTGGTTGCCGTCCGTCAATACTTCGTCGCGTGAGGCGCGTGCTAAGGCGCGTCATCTGGCGGCGTCGTTCGGGATGCAGGAGGCGGAATATCGAAAGATGCTCGTCCGTCTGCGCCGCTGCATCCGGATCCTCGAAGACCATTTGCGTACGAAGGACTACAGCTTTGATTATGCGAAGCAGCCGTCCAAGGCGATGTTCAAGTACCGCGAGGCTTTTCGACGCAACGATGCGAAGCGCTACGAGGCTTTCTTGGAGCGCGTGGCGCGCGGGAAGGAGACTCTTCATACGGGGACGCTCTATCCCTACGAAGTCATTCGCCCGCTTTGCGAATGGGAGAGTGAAAGAGGTCTTTCGGCGGAGGCGTCGCGTACCCTCGACATCACATGGAAGGCGCTTCCCGACTATACGCATGGGGAGAACGCGCTCGTCGTGCTCGACGGTTCCGCTTCCATGTATGGGGGCGGAGAGCCTTGGCCGGCCTGCGTCGCGCTCTCGCTTGCCATCTATTTTGCAGAGCGTAATGAGGGCGCGTTCCGCGATCATTTCATCACGTTTTCTCATAAACCGCGCATCCTTCAGATCAAGGGCACGACGATTGCGGACAAGGTCAGCTATTGCAGGACGTTTAACGAGATGGCAAATACGAATCTCGAAGGCGTCTTCCGCCTCCTGCTGCGTGCGGCGGTTTCGGGCGGCGTGCTGCAGCAGGAGATGCCCGAGGTGCTTTACATCATCACGGACATGGAGTTTGACGTCTGCACGGAAAATGCCGACGTGACGAATTTCGAGCGGGCGAAGCAGATGTTTGCCGAGGCGGGCTATCGCTTGCCGCGCATCGTGTTCTGGAACGTGCAGAGCCGCCGTCAGCAGCAGCCCGTCAAGATGAACGAGCAAGGCGTCATGCTCGTTTCCGGCTGCAGTCCCAGTGTATTCTCCTTGGTGGTGGAGGATCGCATCACGCCGTATGAATATATGGAAAAGGTGCTGGCAAGCGAGCGATATGCGGCGATTCAGGCGTAAGGGCAGAGGAGCGGGAAAAGAAAAAGCATGGCGGTGCGCGTCATGCTTTTTCTTTGTCTAGGAAAATATGAGAATCATAGAAAACTACACGTACAAACGCCCACTTCGTGGACATGCACCTCTTTGATAAGCGGTTAGATGCTTGAAGTTTCGCGTAGTTGTGGTACTCCTGCCTGTCCTTTTAAAGTGTCCGATTGCATTTTACAATTAACCAATAAATATAGCAGAAGATATTTTGACAATAACCTTTGTCTTTTCCTGCATTCTTCTGCTATAATAATGGAGATTCTTTTGGAAGGAGGTAGCTCTTGGAGATTGTATATTTGTTGAACAGCGGTTTTGCTGTGCGGCTTTCGCGCACATTGCTTGTTTTTGACGATTACCTCGATCCTGCGCGGGCGGTGGAGCGGCTTTTGGGTGAGGTGGATCGGGCGTATTTTTTTGTTTCTCATGCGCATTTCGATCATTTTGATGCGCATATCTTGGAGTATGCGCCTTCGGTCACGCGATATTTTATGGCGGAGGAGATTCGGCGAACGAAGCGCGGCAAGCGGTTTCCGGCGGAGAAGACGGTGTATCTTGCGAATTACAGCAGCCATGAGGAGGATGGCGTTCGCGTGGATACGTTTTCTTCGACGGATACGGGCACGTCGTTTTTGGTGGAGGTCGCAGGACGGCGGATTTTCCATGCCGGAGATTTCAACTGGTGGCATTGGAAAGGCGATACGGAAGAGAATAATAAGCTCGCACGAAACGGTTTTATGAAGCAGATGAAGAAGCTCGATGGTCTGTGCGCCGATGTGGCATTTTTTCCTGTGGATGGACGTTTGGAGGAGTTCGCCGATATCGGTGCGAAGGAGTTTTGTGCGCGCACGGAGATCAAGGCGCTCGTGACGATGCACAGCGTTGGCTATCCGGCATGGCAGCCGGCGGCGGATTTCTTCGAAGAAGGGTGCGCTGTGCCGCATTGGACGCCGACGGGGCCGGGGGAGATGCGCTGCTGGACGGTGGAAGGGGGATTCACACGATGAAGAAGGCTCTTGTTTTTTTACTGGCGGCATTCGTCCTTTTTACGACAGGATGCTCGGCGGCGGGTACGAATGACAAGAATAAAGGAGCGAGAAAGATGGCAAATCCGATTGCAGTTTTTGAGACGAATCATGGGACGTTCGAGGTGGAGCTTTTCGAGGATAAGGCGCCGATCACGGTGAAGAATTTCACGGATCTTGCGGAGAAGGGCTTTTATGACGGGCTGATTTTTCACCGTGTGATCGACGGTTTCATGATTCAGGGCGGCGATCCGAACGGCATGGGGACAGGTGGTCCTGGGTATACGATTCCCGATGAATTTCATAAGGATTTGAAGCATGACAGCGAGGGTGTTCTGTCGATGGCGAATGCAGGGCCGAATACGGGCGGTTCGCAGTTCTTCATCACGCTTGCAGCTACGCCGTGGCTCGACGGTCATCATTCGGTGTTTGGCAAGGTCGTCGAAGGCATGGATGTCGTGCGTGAGATCGGCAAGGTCGATACGGATTTTCAGGATAAGCCGCTTTCTAAAGTCGTCATGGAGAGGGTCACGATTCGTCGTGAGGAAAAAGAGTGAGGTGAGGGCGTTCACTTATATTCTCGTCTGTGCAGACGGCACGCTCTACACGGGCTGGACGAACGATCTGGAAAAGCGCCTTGCCGCGCACAATGCGGGCAAGGGGGCGAAGTATACGAGGAGCCGCCGTCCTGTGCGGCTCTTTTATTATGAGGAGTTTGAAGAGAAGGGGGAGGCGCAGCGCCGCGAGTGTGAGATCAAGCGCCTGCCGCGCGAAAAGAAGCTGGCGCTTGCGGCGTGTCTGCCGCAAGCGCCGGAGTGAAACGCTGCAAGGGATGCATCTGGAAATTTACCGCTGGAAATTTTGCGCCGCAGGTGGACGCGGTTCATTGACAAGGTGCGTTTTGCTACCTATAATGATAGGATAATGACGGTGCTGAATGTATCGGTGCGTTCTTGCCCGTGAGCATGAGGTTCATGGTTGAAAAGAGGCGCCGGGAAAAGGGGAATCATTGATGGCAGAAAAGCGTGTAATGCTGACGGAAGAGGGCTATAGGAAGCTGCAGGAGAAGCTCGATTATTTGAAAAGTGTGCGCCGCATTGAGGTGTCGGAGCGTCTCAAGGCGGCGATTGCGCTCGGCGACCTCTCGGAAAATTCGGAGTACGACGATGCGAAAAATGAGCAGGCGTTCCTCGAAGGTGAGATCCTTGATCTTGAGGCGAAGATAAGAAACAGCGACATCATCAAGGGCGGCGCTTCTTCCGACATCGTGCAGATGGGCAGCACTGTCGTGATTAAGGATGTTGAGTTCGATGAGCAGGAGACGTATACGATTGTCGGCTCGGCGGAGGCGGATCCGACGGAATTCAAGATTTCAAACGAGTCGCCCGTCGGTGCGGCGATCATCGGTAAGAGGGTCGGCGATCGCGTCGACGTCCATGCGCCTGTCGGCGTTATTCAGTATGAGGTTGTAGAGATCAAGTGATATAGAGTTAGGAGAGGAAACATTGGCAGAGAAGAAGCAGGATGCAGGGCAGAAGGAAGAGTTGAATGACCTCATGCGCGTGCGCCGCGAGAAGATGGAGAAGTTCCGCGAGATGGGCGTTGCGCCTTTCGGGCAGCGCTATGAGGTCACGTATCATGCGGATCGGGTGCTCGCTGACTTTGCCTCGCTCGGCGAGGAGGCGGAGGGCGCTACGGAGGTCAGCATCGCCGGACGCTTGATGGCGATTCGCGGTCATGGCAAGGCAAGTTTTGCCGTGCTCATGGATCTTTCGGGTAAGATTCAGATTTATTTCAAGCTGGATGTCTTAGGCGAGGAGAAGTACAAGGAATTCAAACTTTTGGACATCGGCGATATCATCGGCGTCAAGGGAATCGTGTTCCGCACGCGCCGCGGCGAGCTTACGGTGCGTGTCGATGATTTCACGCTTCTTTCAAAGTCGCTGCGCCCGCTGCCTGAGAAGTTTCATGGCTTGAAGGATGTGGAGATGCGCTATCGTCAGCGCTATGTTGACCTCATCATGAATCCCGAGGTCAAGGATACGTTTATCGCACGCACGAAGATCATCCAGTCGATTCGCCGCTATCTTGATGCGCGCGATTTTCTTGAAGTGGAAACGCCTGTGATGTCTACGATTGCGGGCGGCGCGGCGGCGCGTCCTTTCGTGACGTACCACAACGCGCTCGATATGAAGCTCTATCTTCGCATCGCGACGGAGCTGAATCTCAAGCGGCTCATCGTCGGCGGTTTGGAGCGCGTCTATGAGATCGGGCGGATCTTCCGCAACGAGGGCATTGATGTGCGCCACAATCCGGAGTTCACTTCCATCGAGATTTATCAGGCGTATGCCGATTACAACGACCTCATGGATGTGACGGAGGGAATCTGCTGCCAGGCGGCGAAGGACGTGCTGGGAACGACTGTGCTGACTTACGAGGGTACGGAGATCGATCTATCGAAGATCCGCCGCGTCAGCATGAACGATGCGGTGAAGGAAGCGACGGGCAAAGACTTCTTGAGCGCAGAGACGGTCGAAGAGGCGCGTGCGATGGCGGACGCGATCGGCGTCGCCTACGAGGAGAAGCACGGTATCGGCGGCATCTTGAACGAGGCTTTCGAAGCGAAGGTCGAAGAGAGCTTGATTCAGCCGACCTTTATCACGGGGCATCCGACGGAGATATCGCCTTTGGCGAAGCGGAATCCCGCAGATCCGCGCATCACTGACCGCTTCGAGTTCTATGTCTACGGGCGGGAGCTTGCGAACGGCTTCACGGAGCTGAACGATCCGATTGACCAGGAGCAGCGTTTCCTGGATCAGGTGAAGCAGCGCGAAGCCGGCGACGATGAGGCGCATCCGATGGACAGCGACTACATCACGGCGATGGAGTACGGTCTGCCGCCGACGGGCGGTCTTGGCATCGGCGTCGATCGCCTCGTGATGCTCTTGACGGACAGCTCGTCGATCCGCGACGTGCTCTTTTTCCCGCACATGCGGCCCGATGTAGCGGTGCGCGTACAGGAAAGTGCGGACGAGTGACAGCAGCAAATAAAAAACGCCCCATGCGGGGCGCTTTTTTATTTGCCGAACTTGTGGAAGCTTTCCTTTTCCGTATACATGCGTTGATCTGCCTGTTCGATCAAGGCTCGTATGCTTTTGGGTTTGTTCTCCCATGCGATGCCGATGGAGACGGAGAAGGGGGAGTGCTTTCGCAGATTTTCCTTGATATGGGAGATCTTTTCTTTGAGGTGCGCTTCGCTCTCGTCGATGCAAAGTACGACAAATTCATCGCCGCCGATGCGGAAGATGGCTTCGGGCGGAAATGTGTCGTGCAGCAGGCGGGCGAATGCGATGATGGCTTTGTCGCCGTACTTGTGACCGTGTGTGTCGTTGATTTCCTTTAGGCCGTTGAGATCAAAGTAGGCGATGCCGATGGAATGACCGGAAAAGCTGCGTTCAAGCTGTTCCGTGGTGCGGATGAAAGCGTTGCGGTTGCCGGCGCCGGTCATTCGATCTTGGTAGCTCATGGATTCAAGCATGGCGGTGTGTTCGAGCATGACGCGCCGCGCCGAGATGTAATAGGCGAGCGAAAGGAGAAGGGGAGCGATGTTTTTCATTTTTTCGAGCGGCGGATTGTCTACGCCGATGAATCCTGCGACCTTGTCGTGATGATGAATGGGCGCGGCGATGTAGGTGCGGATGTTTTGTGCATGAAGAAGGTCGTATTCTTCGGGATGTGTGCTGCGCAGAGCCGATATGTCTTCAAGGACTACGCATTTATTTTCTTTGAAGATTGGGAGCCAGCGCTTAATGAGCTGCGGCGCTACGACGCAGCGGGCTTCTTTGCGGGATTCGATGCCTTGGGCGCACCATTCGTGCGTATTGTAGAAAAGGCCTTTTTTGAGGATGAAAGTATAGGTGCGGTCGGCGCTGAGATCTTCGCCGATGTTTTTCAGGATGCGATCGTAGGCGTGATTGATATCTGCCGTTTCATGCAGCAGGCGAATCGAGGAGACGAGGACTTCCTGCGCCTGCAAAGCGGTGGCAAGTTCTTGTTTTTCGTGCTCGATATTACTGACGTCGAAGGATACGACGAGTTGGACGGGTTTGCCGCCGAGGGATATGATGCGCGTCTTGGCATAGATGAAGCGCTTGAGCAAAGGATTGTAGCATCGTGTTTCGCGCATGGCGCCGAGTGTTTCGGCAGGGCATCTGCCGCAATGCCGTTCTTCGCCAAGCGTCAGAACGGAGCAGGTCATGCCCAGAAGATTTTTCGGTGAGCCGAGGAAGCGGTGAACCGCATCGTTCGCAAACAGGATTTCATGGGATTCGAGGTCTGTGATGTAGACCATGTCGTTCATGAGATTGAATACTTCTGCGTCTTTCAAGTCTTTAAGCTCGAGATCCAAGACATTTCCTCCTTCTATATTTTTATAAATATTTATGGGAATGGTTCCATTATGCTTATCGGAAAAAGTGAAAAAAGTATAAAGGGTATAGTCGAAACATCCTTGTTTTTAATATAAATAATAGAAAAGACCTAGGGAAGGATTTTTTCAATCTTTGTCGAATGAAATACATGATATTATGTATAGAGAAATGCGGCAGAAGGTGTCGTGTTGCATTGCAGAAAGAGGGCTGATTGTATGAGTTTACATGGGGCGCCGGAAACTTCTTCGCGTCCTCTGAAGATGCGCTCGCAGGCGGAGGTCAAGGCGCAGTACGAGGTGAAGATCAAGAAGTACAACGAGCTGATGCAGGCGCAGGGCGATCATCGTGAACAGCGCATGGAGCTCTACGCAGAGATCAAACTGCTTGGCTGGGTGCTGGGCAAGAAGGAGAAAGCGGTCATTGACGATCTTGGATCGCACCATATCAATCGGTAAGCGGACATTGAAAGAAAATATCGGACGCGCGTCCAACTGCTTTGTGTGAAAGAACTGCTGTATACAAGTCGTGCGGCAGTTCTTTATGGTTACCCGAAAACGGTGTGCTCTTCCGTCTTGACTTCTTTGTGTTTCATGATAGAATGGTTCATGATAATACAATGGGTAGAAAGGGTGCTGCTTTTCATGCCGAATCATGTTCTGGCGTTCCTTGTCGCTATGGTTGTTGCGGTTGCCGTGACGCCGGCGGTCATTTTTTTTGCGGAAAGGACAGGAGCGCTCGATGCGCCGGACGCGCGCAAGGTGCATAAGAAACCGGTGCCGCGCATCGGGGGTGTGGGCATCTATGTCGCCTTTATGGCAGCGATGCTCGTATTTATGATCTACGGCGAGCTTTCTGACGAGGTCATAACAGAGCTTGCGGGGCTTATGGCGGGCGGTTCACTCATCGTGCTCTTAGGGCTTATCGATGATTATAAGAATTTACCGGCGAAGGTCAAGCTCTTGGGGCAGATTGTCTGCGCCTGTGTGCTCGTCGCTTTCGATGTGCGCATCGATTTCATCACGGATCCGTTTGGCGATTATCTTTACCTTGAGTATCTTGCCATACCCGCGACGATTTTCTGGATCGTGGGGCTGACGAATACGGTGAATCTCATCGACGGACTCGACGGTCTGGCGGCGGGTGTCGCCACCATCGCATCCATTACCATCTGTCTCGTCGCCCTGCAGCAGGGGTATGCGCTCGTTGCTGTACTGACGGCGGCGCTTGCGGGAGCTGCCATCGGCTTCCTTTTCTACAACTTCAATCCGGCGAAGATCTTCATGGGCGACACGGGCAGCATGTTCCTCGGCTTCATGCTCGCGGGCATCTCCGTCATTGGCGCCGTCAAGAGCGCGGCGACGATCGCTCTCATCGTGCCGATCCTCGCGCTTGGGCTTCCGATCATGGATACGGCGTTTGCCATCGTGCGCCGCTATCGAGGCGGTGTGCCGATCTTCAAGCCGGACAAGGGGCATCTGCATCATCGTCTGCTCGACCTCGGCTTTACGCAGCGTCAGGCGGTGCTTTTGATGTACATCATCAGCGCGCTCTTGGGTCTCAGCGCCGTCGCACTGACGGAAGTTTCGGGCGGCATCGCGCTCGTGATTTTCTTCGGTGTCGTCATATCCGTACTCTTTGGCGCGAAGAAGCTCGGTATTTTTCGCATGAATGATTCCGCACAGACGCATTGATGCGGGGCAGAGTTTCTGCAGTAGTTTCCATCGCTCGTCATTTGAGGGAAAAGGAGAACAAACCTATGAAGAAGATCAAGGTTATGACGGTTTTCGGCACGCGTCCCGAGGCGATTAAGATGGCGCCGATCGTGCTCGAACTTAAGAAGCACGAAGCAAAGATCACGCCGATCGTCGCCGTGACGGCGCAGCACCGCGAGATGCTTGACCAAGTGCTTTCTCTCTTTTCCATCACACCCGACTATGATCTCGACATCATGGCGCAGGGGCAGACGCTCTTTGATATTACGACAAAGGCGCTCTTGGGGCTTGACGGTGTGCTGACGAAGGAGAAGCCCGACATCGTGCTCGTGCACGGCGATACGACGACGACGTTTGCCGGTGCGCTTGCTTCCTACTATCATCAGACGGCGGTCGGTCATGTGGAAGCGGGGCTTCGTACGCAGGATAAGTATTCACCGTTTCCCGAGGAGATGAATCGGAAGCTCACGGGCGCGCTTGCCGATCTCCACTTTGCGCCGACGATGACGGCGAAGGCGAATCTTCTTCGGGAAGGTGTGGGCGAAAGCCGTATCTTCGTCACGGGAAATACGGTCATCGATGCTTTGCAGCAGACGGTGCGGCAGGATTTTTGCTTCGAGAATGCGCTGCTTGACGGCCTTGATTACAAAAGGAGCCGCATTGTTCTCGTGACGACGCATCGGCGTGAAAATCTTGGCGAACCGATGCGCCACGTTTATAAGGCGCTCAAAGAGCTTGTAGAAGAGTTTTCCGATGTTGAAGCGGTGTTCCCCATGCACAAGAATCCCAAGGTGCGCGAGGTCGCCCGTGAAGAGCTCGGCGGTATTTCTCGTGTGCACTTGATTGACCCCTTGGATTATGAGCCGTTTGCGAATCTTATGGCACGCTCTTATTTGATCCTTACGGATTCCGGCGGCGTGCAGGAGGAAGCGCCGGCGCTCGGCAAGCCTGTGCTTGTGCTGCGCGATACGACGGAGCGTCCTGAAGCCTTGGATGCGGGGACAGTACGTCTTGTCGGTACAGATAAGGAGCGCGTCTACAGGGAAGCGAAGGAGCTTTTGACGGATGCGGCTGCTTATCGCCGTATGAGCGGCGCCTGCAATCCCTATGGCGACGGCGAGGCTTCTCGCCGCATCATGGAAGCGATTCTCTATCACGCCGGCTTCTTACACGAGAAGCCGGATGTCTTCGCTGGCTGCTGATGGAGCGGGAAACGCCGCCGAAGGAGAAGGGGGCGCTTCGTCAAGCGCTCGACGCCTACATTTTTTTGAGCGGCATCGGCATCTTTTTCTGCGTCGTTCTCGGCATCTCGATGTATGTGGGAAGTCTTGCTGATGAGGCTTTCGCCTTGGGACACAAGGGGATCTTTGCGGGAATCCTCGTGGGATTCCCGCTCGCACTCTTCTTTGTCTATCGGCGTATGCGCCGAATGCGCTGAAAATATTTAAGTCTGCATTTCTTTTTTGCGATACATAGGCATAGTGTCGCGGGATGGTTTTTACAGCAGATTTGTGGGATTTGTTATAAACTATATTGATTGTATATTTATAAATCATAAATATAATTTATATAATTGCTGTCTATTCTTGGTTATTTTATCATTCTTTAATTTTATGAGGATTCCCGCTTGTTTTTGGCAGGGGAACGGCTTCTTTTGTCGAAACAATGAAATAGCCGTGGAAGTTTTCTTTGAAATTTTTCATGGCATGTAGAAAAGATATTCGCACCCGGCGCTTTTGCCGCCGAAGGAGGAATATGTGAGGGAAGTTTTATCGGTATATGCGAGGCGGCTCGCCGCATGGCTTCTTGGCTTTGCGTTCATGGCGCTCGTTTCGTTCGCTGCCGGCGGACGCGCGGGTCTCATTGGCGCATGGCTCATCGGCTATCTGGCGGCGGCAGTCTGTCTGTGGAATCTCGTATGGCGCACCTGGCGAAGCACGACGCTGACCGTCGAACGCGCCAAGCGCGAGATGCGGCAGGGATTCTTTCTGCGGCTCGTCACGATCTTCGTCGTGTTCTGGGCTGCCGTGCAGATTTCGGTCGAGGTGTTCTTCACGGTGGTTTCGGGCTTTGCTCTATGCTACGTCGTGACGATGCTCCACATCATGCTGCTCGCGCTCGGCAAGACCGATAAGGGAAAGGCGGACTGAATCCGCGCTTTCCGGGGAGGCTGCTAGTTGGCGCTCTCCGAGATTTATCCGAAAGGGAGGTAGTTAAACATGCATGAAATCGGTGTTCGCGAAGTTATTCAGTTCGCCGGCATGACCTTCAATGAGGAAACCTTGATCATGACATGGATCACCATGGCGGTCATCCTTCTCATCGCGATTCTTGCGACGCGCAATTTGCAGCTCATTCCCTCGGGCTGGCAGAACGTGCTGGAGATGGTCGTCGTGTGGCTGCATGAGCAGATGGATGCGACGCTTGGACCGAAAGGCCGCTGGCTCGCGCCGATGATCATCACTTTGTTCCTGTTTCTCTTGGTTTCCAACTGGATCGGCCTCGTGCCGAAGATGGCGTCGCCGACGAATGACTTGAACACCACACTGGGGCTTGCGCTCTTTGTCGTCGCCTTGGTGCATGGACTGGGGCTCTACATCGGAGGTACGAAGTACATCAAGCACTTCTTCCAGCCGACGCCTGTATTCGTCATCCTCAATATCATCGAGGAAGTGGCGAAGCCCATCACTCTGGCCTTTCGTCTGTTCGGCAACATTCTTGCAGGTGAGATACTCATCATCATCCTGCTGAAGCTCGTGCCGATCTGGATGCCTGTGCCGTCCGTCCTTTGGCTTGCTTTCAGTATCTTCATCGGTATGGTGCAGGCCGTCATTTTTACAATGCTTTCGATAGCGTACCTGTCAAATTCTTTCCATGCAAGTGAGGGAGAAGATCATGGACACGGTGTCAACGCTATGAGCGAGGGCAGTTCCCTGCTCAATGCGGCGGAGGTTCTCCGCGCAGGCGGGGAGAATTGAAAGTGACAGGGATGGTTCCTTTTTGTTTTTGTATTGTACTTTAAGGAGGAAATTTTTCATGGAAAACGCGATTATGGTAGCAGCCGCTTTGATTGGCGCAGGTATTACGATGGGTCTTGCCGCGATCGGCGCCGGCATCGGCGACGGTCTTGTCACGGCTCGTTTCATCGAAGGCATCACGCGTCAGCCGGAGGCGAAGAACGCTCTCTTCACGAATACGCTGATTTCCGTCGGTCTGATCGAGGCTATGGCGATCATCGCGACGGTTGTCGCCCTGATCATGCTCTATGCGAACCCGCTTCTGACGAAATAAGGAGAGCGTAAATTCTCTCTATCACAGAAAAGGGGGTACAGCAAATTGATCGATATAAATTGGACCCTTGCGGCTCAGATCCTGAACTTCCTGATTCTTGTCGTGCTGCTTCGCGCCTTTGCCTATAAACCGATCGTCAACATGCTCAAAGAGCGTCAGACGAAGATTGAGATGAGCCTTGCCAAAGCGGACGAGGACGTGGAAAAGGCAGCGGCGCTCAAGAAGGAATACGAGGATCAGCTCGCGAGCGCCCGCGTCAAGGCGCAAGGCATCATCGATTCTGCCACGCGGCAAGCGGCGGAGGAGCGCGATGAGAGCGTTGAGAAGACGAAGCGCGAGATCGAGCAGATGAAGAAATCAGCTGCCGAAGAGGTCGAGCGTGAGCGCCGCGCGGCAGCGGAGACGCTTCGCGCCGAGGTCGTTGCCCTTTCGATGGCGGCGGCGAGCAAGGTCATCGCGAAGAATCTCGACGAGAAGGCAAACGAGAGCCTCATCGCCGAGTTTGCCGATCGACTCGGCAATGAAAAGCTTGGTGATCTCTCATGCTGAATCTGCAACTGGCGAAAAAGTATTCGCGCGCCATCTTCGAGATTGCCGCGGATGAGAAGAAACTCAAGGAGTACGGCGAAGAACTTACGGGTGTGACACGCGCCGTATTCGATGAGCCGATGCTCCGAGGCTTCGCGACGAATCCGCAGGTGCCGCCCGAAGCGAAGAAATCGCTGTTCAAGAAGATTTTCTCGGGCGAACTCTCCTCGGATATTGAGAACTTCATCATGCTCTTGATCGACAAGCATCGCATGGACCTTCTGGAGGTCATAGATGCCCAGTATCAGGATTTTTCCAACGAGGCGCAGGGCATCGTTGTCGCGGACATCACGACGGCGCATCCGTTGACGGGAGAGCTGGAAAAGCTTCTTGCCGAAAAGCTCGAAAAGGCGACGGGGCGCAGCGTGAAGCTCAGGAAGCACATCGATGCCGCCATCATCGGCGGCGCGATCGCCCAGATCGGCGACAAGCGCATCGACGGCAGCGTGCAGGGACGCCTTGCGGCGCTGCGCACTCAGATACTGGCGAACAAGTGAGAAATTGGGGTGACAGTATAAGATGAAAATGAATCCGGAAGAAATAACAGCCATCATCAAAGACCAGATCAAGAACTACAACGTCGATCTGAATGTCGATGATGTCGGCACGGTTATCGAGATCGGTGACGGCATCGCCCATATCCACGGCCTCACGAAAGCCATGGCAGGCGAGCTGCTCGATTTCGGCAACGATGTATACGGTCTTGCCCTGAACCTCGATCAGGACGACGTCGGCGCCGTTATCTTGGGCGGCGATACGGAAATCAAGGAAGGTGCGACGGTCAAGCGCACGAAGAAGATCATGCAGGTGCCGGTCGGCGAGAACATGGTCGGCCGCGTCGTCGACGCTCTCGGGCGCCCGATCGACGGCAAGGGTCCCATTCAGGCGGCGGAGCATCGTGCCGTCGAGTTCCCTGCGCCGGGCATCGCGGACAGAAAGTCGGTTCACGAGCCGCTGCAGACGGGGCTCAAGGCGATCGACGGCCTCGTGCCGATCGGCCGCGGCCAGCGCGAGCTCATCATCGGCGACCGCGGCACGGGCAAGACGGCGATCGCCGTCGATACGATTTTGAACCAGAAGGGGCAGAACTGCATCTGCGTCTACGTTGCGATCGGTCAGAAGGCATCGACGGTCGCACGCGTCGTCAAGACGCTCGAAGACGCCGGCGCGATGGAATATTCCATCGTCGTCGCTGCGACGGCGGCGGACAGCGCTCCCTTGCAGTACCTTGCGCCGTATGCGGGCGTCGCTATGGCGGAATACTTCATGTACAAGGGCGGTCATGCGCTCTGCGTTTACGACGATCTGACGAAGCACGCCGCCGCTTACCGCGCGATGTCGCTTCTCCTGCGCCGTCCGCCGGGGCGTGAAGCCTATCCGGGCGACGTCTTCTACCTGCACTCGCGCCTCTTGGAGCGTGCGGCGAAGCTCTCCGATGAGCTTGGCGCAGGCTCCATCACGGCTCTGCCTGTCATCGAGACGCTGGCGGGCGACCTCTCGGCGTACATTCCGACAAACGTCATTTCCATTACCGACGGTCAGATCATGCTCGAAACCGACGCATTCTACTCGGGCATTCGTCCGGCGATCAACGTCGGTCTTTCCGTCTCGCGCGTCGGCGGCTCGGCGCAGATCAAGGCGATGAAGCAGGTCGCGGGCACGCTGCGTCTCGACCTCGCGCAGTATCGTGAGCTTGCTGCCTTCGCGCAGTTTGGCTCCGACCTCGACAAGGCGACGAAGGAGCAGCTCGACCGCGGCGCACGCATGGTCGAGACCTTGAAGCAGCCGCAGTACACGCCGCTCGCCGTCGAGGATCAGGTGCTCGTGCTCTTCACCGCCGTGCGCGGCTTCCTCGCGGACATCCCCGTCGAGAAAGTCGTCAAGTTCCAAGAGGACTTCATCAAGTTCATGCACGCAAGCCATGCCGATATCGGCAAGAAAATCGCTGAGCAGAAGAAGCTCGACGATGCTTTGGAAGCCGAGATCAAGAAGTGCATCGAGGGGTTCAAGGAGACGATTTCTTACAGGGTCAAAGAATAATAGCGAGGTGATTCATTTTGGCTAGCTTGCAGGATATACGCCGAAGGATCAAGAGCGTAAAAAGCATCCAGCAGATCACGAACGCTATGAATATGATCGCGACCTCAAGGCTGCGCCGTGCCAAGGATGCGGCGACGAACAACCGCCCCTACGCGGAAAAGATGGCTCAGGTGGTCAAGGACATCGCGGCGAATGCCGGCGATTTCAGCCATCCGCTGTTGGAGACGCATCCGGACGGCAAGACGCTCTATCTCGTCTGCGCCGCTGACAAAGGGCTTGCGGGCGCTTATTCGAGCAACGTATTCAAGCTCGCCCTCAGTCTCATAGAAGACAAGTCGAAGACGACGCTTGTGACCGTGGGCCGCAAGGCGCGCGATCATTTCAAGCACAGAGGCTTCGACGTCGCGGAATCCTACATCGGCATCAGCGAGCGTCCGACTTACGAAGAAGCGCGCACGATCGCCCAAGATCTTACGAATCGCTTCACCGAAGGCGGCATCAAGGAGATCCACATGGTCTACACGCGCTTCATCTCGTCGATCAGCTGCGTGCCGGAAACGATGCAGCTCCTGCCCTTTGCAGGGCTTGGCGAGGCGAAGGAAGGCCCTCATGCCCAGTACATCTACGAGCCGTCGGCGGAGGAAGTCTTAGGCTTCCTGCTGCCGCAGTACCTCGTGACGACGGTGTACGCGGCGCTCTTGCAGTCCGCCGCGAGCGAACTCAGCTCCCGCATGAACGCGATGAGCAACGCGACGGACAACGCCGAGGAACTCATCCGTAAGCTCGACCTGCACTACAACAAAGTGCGTCAGGCTGGCATAACCCGCGAGATCACCGAGATCGTGGGCGGTGCGGAAGCCTTGAAGTAAGGAGGTTTAGCATTGGCTAAAGGTAAAGTCGTACAGGTCATCGGACCTGTCGTAGATATCGAATTTTCGGCGGGAGAGCTGCCGGCGATCCTCAATGCCATCACGATCCAGGGCAAGGTGGAAGACCTCGACATCGACCTCGTCGTCGAAGTCATGCAGCATCTCGGCGACAGCGTCACGCGCTGCATCGCCATGAGCTCGACGGACGGTCTCATGCGCGGCATGGAAGCCGAAGACACGGGCGCGCCGATCAAGGTGCCCGTCGGCGATGCGTGCCTTGGGCGCGTCTTTAACGTGCTCGGCAAGACGGTCGATCACAATCCCGCTCCCGTTGGCAATAAGGAGTCGTGGCCGATCCATCGTCCGGCTCCGAAGTTCGATGAGCAGGAGACGTCGACGCAGATCCTTGAGACGGGCATCAAAGTCGTCGACCTCATCGCCCCGTACTCGCGCGGCGGCAAGATCGGCCTCTTCGGCGGCGCGGGCGTCGGCAAGACGGTTCTCATCATGGAGCTGATTCACAACATCGCGACCGAGCACGGCGGCTACTCCGTATTCGCCGGCGTCGGCGAGCGTACGCGTGAAGGCAACGACCTCTGGTCGGAAATGACGGAGTCGGGCGTCATCGACAAGACGGCGCTCGTCTACGGTCAGATGAACGAGCCGCCGGGAGCGCGTATGCGCGTCGCCCTGACGGGGCTGACGATGGCGGAGTACTTCCGCGACGTGCAGGGGCAGGACGTTCTGCTCTTCATCGACAACATCTTCCGTTTCATTCAGGCGGGTTCCGAGGTTTCGGCTCTTCTCGGCCGCATGCCTTCCGCCGTCGGCTACCAGCCGACATTGACGACGGACGTCGGCGCTCTGCAGGAGCGCATCACCTCGACGAAGAAAGGCTCGATCACGTCCGTGCAGGCGGTCTATGTGCCTGCCGACGACTTGACGGACCCGGCGCCTGCGGCGACGTTCACGCATCTCGATGCGACGACCGTTCTCTCGCGCCAGATCGCCGAGCTCGGCATCTATCCCGCCGTCGATCCTTTGGATTCCACATCGCGCATCCTCGACCCGAACGTCATCGGCGAGGATCACTACGAAGTCGCGCGCGGCGTACAGGCGGTGCTTCAGAAGTACAAGGAACTGCAGGACATCATCGCGATCCTCGGCATGGAAGAGCTTTCCGACGAGGACAAGCTTACCGTTGCGCGTGCGCGTAAGATCCAGCGCTTCCTGTCGCAGCCGTTTGCCGTCGCCGAAGTCTTCACCGGCTCGCCCGGCAAGTATGTGCCGCTGAAGGAAACGATCCGCGGCTTCAAAGAAATTCTCGAAGGCAAGTACGACGATCTGCCCGAGAACGCGTTTTACATGGTCGGCAACATCGACGAGGTCATCGAAAAAGCGGACAAGATCAAAAAGGAGGGATGATTCGTGGCTTCTATCAAGCTCGAAATTGTCTCTCCCGACCGGGTTGTCTACAGCGACGACATCGCCATGCTCATCGTGCGTTCGACGGGCGGCGAGCTAGGCATCCTGCCGCATCATGCGCCGCTTGTCACGGGGCTGCTGCCCCATGCCATGCATGTGAAGTTCCCCGACCGTGAAGAGCTGATTGCCGTCTCTGGCGGCTTCATGGAAGTGCAGCCCGAAAAGATCACGGTGCTCGCTTCCGCCGCCGAAGAGCCGATTGACATCGACGTCAACCGCGCCCAGCGCGCCTATCAACGTGCCAAGGAGCGCATCGACGCGTTCCACAAAGGCATGGCGACGGCGGAGCAGAAGGCAATCGACTTGGAGCGTGCCGAAGCGGCCCTGCGCCGCGCCATCGCTCGCCTCGATGCGACGAAGACGGCCTACGACAAGTAAGCTAACCGCAAAAAAGACGGTGCATGAATCTGAAGATTCATGCACCGTCTTTTTATCTATACATCTTTTGTTTCATCATGGCGGAGAGGGTGGGATTCGAACCCACGGTGCATCGCTGCATCACCGGTTTTCAAGACCGGCTCCATAAACCGCTCGGACACCTCTCCATGACTTGCTGTATTATTTTAGCAAAAGGGGCCGTAGGCTGTCAATGTATCGAATGTTCTTTTTGCAAGGATTTGATCTTGTCCGGTGATAAATTTGTGATTCGGGCAATCATATCAAGGGGGAGATTTTCCTTGAGCATAGAAAGTGCTGTATCCAAGCGATTCTTTTCTATGCCGCGCTCCATGCCGCGCTCCATGCCGCGTTCCATGCCGCGCTCCATGCCGCGTTCCATGCCGCGTTCCATACCGCGCTCATAGATGCCTGTACTTAGGTTGCACATCGTATTCACCTCCTCTTCTATATCTGTAGTCGTATCAAGATCGAATTCATTCTTTAGTAGGTTTTTCTTTTCTGATGGAGACGTCTTTGTATCCTTGAATAGAATTTGCAGGAAACGGATGAGCCAGTCCTCATTCAGCTGCTGCTCATCTCCAAGATGGACTGTGATGATGCTTATTAAGTCATAGTCGGCACGATTTTCCTTGTGGCAGTGAAGAATGTGATGTTCATTCAGCTCGTAGCGATTGATGGCGCTTTTGCCGTTGGGGGAATCCATGCAGAGCCAGATGCTGTAAACTTTCTTGATATCATCGTAGGAAGACCCGGTAAATTCGGTTTCCTTTTGTGAGGAAATCAAGCGACTGGCATAGTAAACAGCACGACGCAAAAGCGCATAACCAAGTTTCGACCTACGCTGCGTTCTCTGCGCTTCGACGTTGACAATCAATGTGATGAGTTCTCCTGATTTTGGAGCGCGTGCGTGAAATAGAATATCGAAGCGAATCCAACCTTCGGTGATGGCGACGTTTTCCGTGGTATCGCCAAAGATTTCTTTAGGAGCGTTTCTTACCGTGTTCGTCTTGTCGCGGTCAATAGGAATCTCACTAATTTGCGGCATGCCTTCGATGTACTTTTCGGCGATGTCGGAAATGGAGACTTTTTCAAATTCCGGTACGGTTCGTTTGAGAAGGCGAGCCATGATGGCTCTTTGCGAAAGCAGACGCTTAGCATGTTGATCGTAGGTTGCATTTTGGTAAGGAAGCGTAGGATCTTTTCCTGAAATTTGTTCTTCTTTCTGCACGGACTCACCTTCTTTCTGTCATTATAGCATGAAACATCTCTTCTAGCCAGTGATACTTGCGTTCTTCATGGTAGAGGGAAGTTTGAACTGGAAGTTGTAAAATAAATGGACGCAAAAAGTTCCATTTGGGAATCCGTTCAGTAAAACTTGAGTTGAAAGCCAAAAGCAACTGAAAGAAAGGAACCAAAATGGAACCGATTTCAGCGCGCTGAAACCAAGAGATCTGAAAGGGATCGAAGATTGGGTTAACAACTATCTGCGCAAAATCTTCGGTCATAAAACTGTAAATGATATGTATGCTGCGGCTGCATAAGCTACCAAAGTTTGGCAGAACGATGCGACAGTGAACTTGCAATCTTCTCGGAGCCTTTTCGTTCCATCCGCTTGCTTGACGGTGGATATTCGGCTATGATAGACTAAAACAGTATGTTTTTCAAAATGTAGAAACTTTTTAGACGATAATGGATTAGGGGATTTTATGCTGGAACTGGTGAATATATCGAATGCAGGGTGCGATATAGAGAACTTGCTGCAAAATAAAACGGAAGCTCTCCATGAATTCATTGAGCGATACAGACTCGACGGCATCGAGTTCATGCTTTGTGCGCCGTGGGATCGGACGATGTATCCGCCTGCGTATATCAAGGGCGTACATCTCCTTTTCTGGCCGTCGTGGCTGGATTTTTGGCGTGGGGATAAAGCTGCGCTCCTTGCAGAGTTCGGCACGGAGGAAAATATCCGCGCCTACTACGGCTCTCTTGATGTTGATGACTGGGTGGAAGGCTGGAAAAAGAATCTGCGCCAAGCGGCGACTTGTCGGCCGCAGTACCTCGTCTTTCATGTCGCGCACAATGTGACATCGGAGATGTATACGCGCGAATTCTCTCATACCGATGAGGAAGTCGTCGAAGGGACGATCGAGCTGGTCAACGAGATCGCAGCTGAGATACCGCAGGGCGTGCGTCTGCTCTTTGAAAATCTCTGGTGGCCGGGGCTGACCTTTCAAAAGCCGCAGCTCGCAAGTGCCCTTTTGGAGCGCGTTTCCTATGCGGATACGGGCTTCATGCTCGACGTCGGGCATCTGATGAATACGAATGTGGCGCTTACGAGTGAAGAAGACGGCGCGCGCTATGTGAAGGAGACATATCGAAATCTTGGCGAACTGGGCAAGCGCGTTTATGGCGTGCATCTTCATCAATCGCTTTCGGGCAGCTATACGAAGCGCATGATGCGTGAACATGCGGGAGAGCATCGCAGCCTGCCTTGGCAGGAAGCTATGGAATACGTCCTGCAAGTCGATCGCCATCAGCCGTTTCAGACGAATGCGGCGCGGCGCATCATCGACCTCATCAAACCGGATTACCTCGTACACGAATTCATACAGCGCTCGCGCACCGATTGGGAAGAAAAGCTGCAGATACAGCAAAAAGCTCTGCGGAGTACGATTTCATAGAGATTGAATGTGTCGGTGGTTCCTTAAAGATCAGAGGTGCATACATTCATAGATTCTGATATTCCTACTTGACAAGAGCATCGTTCAATGCTACGCTATCTTTCGGAAACCAGCAAAATTTCATACAGCTTGGATCAGGTGTCGCAAGACTTAATAGGGAATACGGTATATGCCGGAGCGGTCCCGCCACTGTAGCAGCGAGCCGGTCTGCACGAGAAAATCTTTGTGTTTCTTGAGATGTCACTGAGGAATCGATCCTTGGGAAGGCGCAGACAGGTGATGAACTGGAGCCAGGAGAACTGCCTGATCGACAATCACCATTTGACCTGCGAGTGATGGGAAGGGGATTTTCGGCAGCGCATTTGCCTTTGGGTAAAGTGGCTTTTGCGGTGCCTTTGTGATAAGAGTACGCCCTTTCTGCGATGCAGGGAGGGCTTTTTTGTATGGAAATGTGAATGGGTGCCGTTCTCGGTATTTATCCGTCGATGAAGTAAGGGCGGCGGCTGAATATAAATTTGTCTGCGGGCAGAATTTTAGGAGGAGATTGAAATGGGAAGAACAGGGTCGAGGAAGAAACTCGGCGCGACGGTGGCGGCGGCGCTTACGTTCGCTGCTTTGTATCCTGCGGGGGGGCAAGTGTTTGCCGCAGAAGCGGAGTCGACGCAGGATGCCGTATCGGAGCATTCGCTCGACGAGACGGTCGTCACGGCGACGCGCACGCCGGTACAGGAGCTCAAGGCGAATGCAAATATCACGGTCATCACGGGAAAGGATATCGAAAAGCGCCACTATACGGATCTGACGCAGGCTCTGCGCGATGTCCCGGGCGTTACGGTCAATCAGTATGCGCCGGCAGGGTATAATAACAGCACAAAGTTCTATATCAATGGCTCGGAAGATGTTGTTGTTCTCATTGATGGTGTGAAGCAGAATTATGCAGGTGGCTTTGCGGCGTCACTGGCATCGGCGATGAAAGATCTCAGCGGTATCGATCGCATCGAGGTGCTGCGTGGCTCGGCATCAACGCTTTACGGCTCGGATGCCAAGGGCGGCGTCATCAACATCATCACGAAGAAGGCGAAGAATGCGAAAGCGACGGTTGAGGCGGCTTATGGCAGCTTCGGCAAGCAGCTCTATAGCGTTGCTTACGAGGGCAGCGAGAACGGTCTTGATTGGCGGCTCAAGTATCAGAAGGACAAGAGCAACGACTTCAAAGACGGGCATGGCAATGAAGTTCCTTCAGGACTCGACGCCGATTCCATCAACATCCACCTCGGCAAAGATCTCAGCAAGGCTTCATACCTTGTGCTCAACCTGCGCAGTTACAAGGATGGAGACCGCTATCAAGCGCTGTATGAAAAGCAGCAGGGATTGAGACAGAATCGAGGACGCTACGATCATTTTGATGTAGACTTGATCTGGAATGCGAAGATTGACGATACCTCGAAGAATCAGATGGTCCTTTCCCGCAGCCGCTATAATTATAATATCTTCACCTATGGTACATGGACGCCGTTAGGCGCAAGCTACGAGATGGACGTCTACAGCTGGAAGTTCAGTGACCAGTATGATAAGCGTCTCGGCGATCATCTCCTGACAACCGGCGTGGATTTCACGTATGACGATACGTCGATTTGGAACAGAGGAAGAGTGAGCATTGACGGGAGATCCCTCGTGAATCGTTCCGTCTATCTGCAAGATCAGTGGAACATCACGCCTGCACTCAAGCTCATCGGCGGCATTCGCTACGACAGCAATTCGGCTTTCGGCAGCCATACAAGTCCGAGCGTGAGCCTCGGCTATGATATTACGCCTAGAACTCATGCCTATGTAGCCTATACCGAGTATTTCCTGACCCCAACACCGAATCAACTCTATGCACCGACATATGGCAATCCGAACCTCAAGCCCGAGTCCGGCGATACGCGGGAGATCGGTATTGCGCATGATTTTGGCAAAGGACTGAATGTTGCAGCGCACTACTATTGGCGTCATTCCAAGGATCGCATCGGCTATCATCCCGTGACATATGTAAATATCAACGTCGGCGATGAGGATGCACATGGCTGGGATATGCAGCTTGCGAAGCGCTTTGACTCACATGTGAGTGCACGCCTTGGCTATACGAACACGCATGTTGGTAAAAACGAACAGCGCGGCGTCAATGTCGATGGTTATTTGCCGACGCATCAGTGGAATATCGGTGTGGATTACAAGAATCGGAGATTCGACGCATCTTTAATGGCACGCGCCATGATCGACCGCCCGGGTCCCGTAAACAACGCTTTTCCGGAGACGTCGTATTGGGTCTGTGATTTCGGCATGAACTATAAGATTATGGAAACGACGAAGGTCTATCTCAAGGTCAACAATCTCTTTGATAAGTTCTACGCCGAACATTCCAATGTGAAGTGGGGGGGAGCCGGTCAGTGGTGGACAGCTCCGGGACGCAGCTTTGTCGTCGGTGTGGAGCATAGCTTCTAATCGTTAAAATAATATTAAACATATACCTTACGGCTATTCATATTGTTTGATTTATGATATGATAAATGCGTGCAGGTTATAAAAGAAAAGAGGAGGCGCTTCTGCCGGTTACGGCATGGCTCTTGGGAGCTTTCCAAGAGCCAAGACAATTTCATACCACAGGAAATGGAAGCCGCAAGGCTGAGTGTGGGGAATCCGGTGCGAATCCGGAGCTGTTCCGCAACTGTATGGGGAGTCCTGCCATCGTACGTCTCTCACAAAGAGATGGCAGGATGATGAGCTAAGTCAGAGTGCCGCCTGTTTTCTTTTTATCACGTCACTTGCGCGATACAAGATGGCGCGTAGCAGGCCAAGGAGTTTGGGCTGTCGTTTAACAGTTCCCATTTTCATGGAAGGCTATGTGTTCTTTTTGTGTCGCGTTTTTTGTTTGAATAATATTAGAGGAGGCGAGGCCGGTGACGATGGAAAAACTGGCAGGGGGTTAGGCGATTTGTATAGCAGACGGTGCACATCGCGCCGCTGAGAAACATGGCAGATGAAAAGGAATCGCTGAAGAAAGCGATTTCGCAGAACAAAGGAGAGATAAAGACATGAGGAAAAAAGCGCGTCTGAAGCAGCTGACTTTAGGCATCGCCGCAGCCTTGCTGGCAGGCTCATGGCAAGCGCCCGCATGGGCGGCAGAAGAGGGGCCGATCAAGGATGCGGATAAGACGCTGACGGAAAATACGACGGTCACGGCGGGCGTCAACAGAAGGGATGGCGCTGCTTCTATCGCTATGATAAAGCAAAAGAAAGAGATCGATCTTGCCGGATATAACCTTGATTTGCGGGTTGACGGGCTGACGAATGTGGGCACGAAAGCAGCCGGCATTTATCTTGGGGATCGAGGAGGATTGACACTTTTTGGTAATCAAGCGGCGCCGAACAATAGGGGGCTTCTCAATATCAGTGTCGTTGGGGCGATTGATGAAGCAGGGAAAAAAGGTGCGGCTGTGAGCGGCATTCATATAAACTCTGAGGGGCGGAAACCCAAGGCAGAAATCAATGCCGATGTCACGATCACGCGGCTGAAAGGCGGCAAGGAGCCTGTGCGCGGCATTTGGGCGACGAAGAATGCAATACTTGACATTAAAGGCAAGTTTAAGATTGAACAGGGTGCGGTTTCGCACCGTGGTCTGGAACAAGGATGGGTAGACAAGAAGGAAGCGCATACCTTTGGTATGCATTTAGAGGGGAATAACAATAAGATTCATATTGATACCATCGATATTGACGATCCTAATATCCAACGAGGCATTCAAGTTGGAAAGGAGGGGTGGGATTTCCTGCCGTATTCCGGCAATGTCGTGCGTATCGGCGGCGGCAAGCTCAAGATTAAAGAGAACGCAGAGCATGGACATTGGCTGATGTATTTGATGGGAGCGTCAAAAGTTTATATCAATGCAGGCGGTGATGAAGAGGACGAGGATGCGTCGATCGTCCCCGGCGACAGAACGGTAGAGCTTGAAGGTGCGGTGCATATTGAAAAGGATGCTAAACTGCACTTGGGGCTGAAAGGCGCAGCTTCCAGTTGGAAAGGCGGTACCGAGAAGGACGCGAAAGGAACGGTCAACTTGTTCCTGCTCAATGGCGCGACTTGGGATACGTCGAACGGCGGACGCGGCAGCCGAATCACGAAACTCTCCAGTCATAACGGCACAGAGGGGCATATCCGTCAGAACGACACGGGCGAGCTGCACATTGAAAATTATGCAGGCAAGCAGAAGCTCTTCTATACGCATACGGGAGACGGTACGTCGTCCAGAGATTATGCAGCCGGCGACACCCATATCAAAAAAGCAGAGTCAGGATCTACAGTCACGATGGTGACGGAAAACACCGGCGGCATTGATACGCAGAATGAAGAGCAGGTGCAAAAGGTACTGAGCGCACTCGCGGGTAAACTCTACTATGACGAGGTGAAGAACGGAACGACGCATCTCAAAGGCACGGCGATGATCGCAGAAGGCTTGACAGGATCTTCGGCTGCAACAGGAGAGATGGTTTTCAATCCAGCGGATGGAGGTCAGGGCAATATCAAGTCGGCTGGACCTCTCAAGTTCAATCGGCAGATTGCCGATAATGATTGGCAAACCGAGGATCTGCTTGAGGAGTGGGGCAAAACAGAATACAGCGATGGCAAGAGCCACTATACGTTCAAGCAGGATGTTGAGCTGCAGACGGAGGCTGCCACGGGCAACGCTTTCGAGTATATCGTAGGCAGTTTGATGGCAGGCTCGGAGAGCATGAATAAGGATGGCTGGATCAATATGAACGGCCATAAGCTTAAGCTTCGTACAAAAGCGAACAGCAGTGCCTATAAAGCCGCCGGTATCAGCATCGCTGGCAACAGCATGGAGATCAAAAACTCCGGCGGGGTGGACATCGAGATCAAGGGAAATCAAAAATCTCAGAGCGGCATTTATCTGTTCAGCACAAGCGCCGGGGCGAAGCTGACCATCCATAATGACAATAGGCTGAGTCATGCCGTCAAGATTCGCAACGAGGCGACCGGCGAGAAGGAAGCCGCCATCTTGGTCGATGGCGCACACGAGAAAGCGCAGCTTGATATCAAGGGACTCGTGGACATCGAGCAAGACGGCGATATTCTGCAGGTAAAGAATCATGGCAGCGAGGCTTCCATCGGCGGCGGCAGATTGATCGCCAAAGGCGAAGGCAATGCCGTGCGGATGACGGGCGAGTCGAAGGTCTATATCAACGCGAAAGCAAAAGGCGATGATCTGCAGGCGACCTCCGATGCGACGGATCCGCGCGATGTGCAGATGGAGGGAAATGTCGTACTCGGCGGCGGTCAAGGCGACTTTGGCATGGCGCTCAACACGAAATCCTCTTACTTCACGGGGCTGATCGGCATGGAGGACACGCAGGGCGGCAAGACGCGCATGATTCTCTCCGATGGAGCGCAATGGAGGAACAAGAAGTCCGGGCGGATTGTCGATGGCTTCAGCGGCAGCTATCTCACGCGTCTGCAGGCGGACGGCGGTGCGATTTATCAGAAAGACAGCCGGCCGATCACGATCGACAGCTACAAGGGGAATATGAAGGTCTTCTATGACCATAAAGAGGACGGAACGAAGCCCGAACACTATGAAGGCGGCGACCTGCGCATCAAAAAGGCGGACGCGGATTCTGCCGTAACGATGGTGACGGAACAAAATGGCGTCAAGATGAACAGCGCCCTGCAGACGCGCAAGGTCTTGAAAGCCTTGGCGGGCAAGCTCTATTACGAAGGGGCGAAACGAGGCGAGACGAACCTCAAGGGTAAGGCGATGATCGCCGAGGGGCTGACACTGTCTTCACAAGCGATGAAAATCGAAGATATTCTCTTCGATAAAGCGACGGGACAGGGCGGCATCAAGAACTACCGTGGACGCCAAATTGTTGAAGGTTCTTGGGACGGCGCAGACGATGAGCGGGATCATTGGAAAGAGAAAGGCGTCCGTACAAGCAGCGCTGCAAACAGAGCGAAGTATACATTCCATGAAAATACCACACTGTCTGTTGATGCGGAGAGGGATCAAAAGCTTGTCCAAGCCCCCTCGGTGGACGCTCTCTCGGCATACAGCCCCTTGATGTGGTGCGAATGGAGCGAAGGCGAGATCAATATGAAAGGGCATGATCTTACTCTCTCGGCTGGCGCGAGCAAGAAGTATCAGCGCCCGGACAAGAGCTGGACAGGCGCAGAGTCTGTAGGACTTTTCGTCGGAGGCGGCACGCTGGAGATGAAGGAACTGGGAGCCTTTTCCATCAAGGCGAAAGATTACGGGATTCATCTGACACAGCATTCCAATCTCTACATCAAGAACGCGGGCGATGCGGCGCACGCCGTCAAGATTGAGTCGGAAGATAAGGGCATCTACATGAAAAATCATGATGGCTCTGCACGTCTTCATATCGCCGGCATGGTGGACATCAAAGCGCCTACCGGCATTGTCGTAGATGGGGGCGAGCTTCGTATCGGCGGCGGCAAGATCGTCTCGCGCGGTCAGGCGGCACTTTATGTAAATTCACCCGGTACGGCGTACATCAATGAAAAAGAGGATCACGATGTGCAGATCGAGGGCGATATACAGGTGAAGGGAAGCTCCGCCGCCGCTCATATCGCTCTTACGACGAAGGACTCCTTCCTCAAGGGACTTTTCACCACGGATATGTATACTTGGCCGCTCCATCAATGGGAACTGGCGTCCGGCAAGGGAACTCTCGTCCTTAAGAACGGCGGTACTTGGGAACATATCAAGGTCGGCAATGTCAAGCAGGATAAGAACGGCACGGCAGAAGTGGGCGACAGTCATGTCAGCCACCTCAAATCTGCAGGCGGCATCATCCGTCAGAAGGATAAGCGCAAGATTTTGATCGATAAATTCAGCGGCGATGCGAAAATCTACTACGACCATAAGAACGATGGAACGCGGGCAGCGGACTATGAAGCGGGAGACGTCAACGTCGCGGCTGCAGAGGCAAATTCTCGGATCACGATGGTGACGGAGAACAACGGCATTACGATGTCCAATGAAAATCAGGTAAGAAAAGCGCTGAATGCGCTTGCCGGAAAGCTCTACTACAATGGTGCGAGATTCGATCTGAAAAATCTCAAAGGCAAGGCGATGATCGCCGAAGGTCTGACGACACCTTCTGCAGCGCGTGATGCAGACATTGTATTCAAGAAAGAGGACGGACAGGGCGGCATCGACATGACGCCGCAGCAGCCGCCTACGCCTCCGCAGCTCGTGGACACGGAAGAGCAGATCGCGGAGCTTGGCGCAGGCAGCGCGGCGCAAGTCGAGAAGTGGAAGCAGAAGAATCTCAGGGACGATGCCGGCAACTACACCTTCGCGAAAGGAGCGAAACTTCACGTTAAAGCATCGGACGGCAGTAAACTGCAGATCGGCGATTCCGTGAGCAATATCCTCATGCAGGATCAGGACGGCAGCATTGATATGAGGGGCGAGAAGCTGACGCTTGAGGCGACGGCGGACAGCGACGCGAAGCGTGCCGGAAGCATCCGCCTAGAGGGTGGCAGCCTGGAGATCAAAAATGCCGGTGCGGTAGACATCAGCATCAGCGGCGACAAGAAGGGCGCGAGCGCCATTTATGCCGCAGGCAGCAGCAGTAAAGCCGCGAAACTCCATATCAAAAATGGCGAGGGGCAGGAAAATGCCGTCAAGATCCGTAATACGGCGAAGGGTGACAAGGCGGCTGCTGTCACGGCGAAGAAAACAGGCGCAAATCATGGAAGCGTCACAATCCAAGGTCTTGCGGACATCGAGCAGGAAGGCGCCGAACTCCTCCATGCCGACGGCGGCGAGATAAGCATTGGCGGCGGCAGATTCATCGCCAAAGGTGATAACGCCCGTGCCGTGAAAATCAAAAATGGGGGTAAGGTCTACATCAACGCGCAGGCAGATGGCGACGGTGTAAATGCTGTGTCCGATAGCCGCGATGTGAAGATGGAAGGCGACGTCATGCTTGACGACTTCTATGGCGGCACCTTTGGCGCAGCGCTGATGACGAAGGATTCGTATATCAAGGGGCGCATCGGCAGGACTATTGCGAGCGGCAGCACGCAACTTTATCTTGCCAATGGCGCACACTGGGACAATGTGTCGAAAGGCAGCACGCCTACGGACTTTGAAGGCAGCTATATCACACATCTGAAAGCGAAAAACGGCAAGATCTTCCAAAATGACACGAAACCGCTTACGATCGAACGCCTTTCCGGCAGCCTGACTCTCCATTATAAGCACGGCAATGACGGCACGCGGACGGAGGACTATGGCAGCGATCCGACGTATGTAGATCCCAACCAGCGCTACGGCGATACGCATATCAAGCAGGCGGCGGAGAACTCCTCGGTCACGATGGTGACGGACAGCAACGGCGTCGACCTGGGCAATGAGAATGCCGTGCGCAAGACGCTCAATGCGCTTGCCGGAAAGCTCTACTACGACGGCTATAAGACGGGGGAGCGCAACCTCAAGGGCAAAGCGATGATTGCCGAAGGTCTGACCGGCTCTGCTGCCTCGCAGCAGCTGGATCTCGACTATCGAGAGTCCGACGGACGCGCTCGTGTAAAATCGAACGATACACCTTCCACGGCTGCCGGCACGATCAAGAAGCAAATCGCTGAAGGAAACTACGACGATGTGGAAGATGTGCAGGAATTCTGGAAGAAAAAAGGCGTCTACGATGGCAACGGCAACTATACGTTCCATCATGACATCAAGCTCGAAGTAAAGGCGGCGGACAAGCCTGTCATCTCGGTGAAGGACAATAAGTTCGGTACGATCTATTGGAACGGCGACGTCAAAGGCTCGATCGATATGACGGGACATCGTCTCGATATCAAGGCAGGTCCCGGTGGACATGGTCTTTTCCCGAACCAAGGTCCGCAGTCCGGTTGGGAGCGCACGCCGAATGCCATCACCGTCTACAGCGGCACGCTCACGATCAAGAATGTCAAGGGCATGAATATCGAGTCCGATCCGAAGGGCAGCCTCTACGGACGCGGCATCTTCGTCATGGGTTATCCGGGCGGTCCGGGACACAATAGCGGTCATGGACATGCGAAGCTCGTGATCGAAAACGACGACGATCCGGCACATGCCGTCAGAATTCGCGTGAATCATAAAAACGGTGAAGACTTCGGCGCGATCGAGGCACGCAAGAATATGGGCAGCGCGGAGGTCGATATCAAGGGACTTGTAGACATCGACTCGAAGATGTGGCGTGCCGTCGAGTCGCATGGCGCGAAGATCTCCATCGGCGGCGGTACGATCACGGGCAGTGATGTGGCATCCATCGCAGCCTATGACAACGGCACGGTGTTCGTCAATTCCAAGCTGGATGGGAACGGCAATGTGGTCGCGACCTCGAAGACGCGCCCCGTGCGGATCACGGGCGACATCAGCTCGGAGAGCAACGGACACGTCGTCTTGGGACTGAACAACAAGGAATCCTTCTTCAAGGGGCTTGTATCAACCGATATCTGGGGCGTGGATAAAGCGAATCAGAAGCCTTATAGCTATATTCCAGGCAATGTTTCCATGCTGCTCGCCAACGGCGCGATATGGGAGCATAAGCAGGTCGGCACCGGCTATCATCACAAGAAGGAGACAGGCGCCAGAGGAAAAGGCATCGCTATGGACAGTCACGTCACGCGACTGCAGGCAGACAAGGGTATCTTGAAGCAGAACGATCCGCATAAGATCACGATCGACAACTACTCCGGCAATATGCAGCTCGTCTATCAGCATGAAGGCGACGGCACGAAAGCCGAGCACTATAAGGCGGGCGACGTGCATATCAAGAAAGCGGCGGAGAACTCTTCGGTCACGATGGTGACGGACAGCAACGGTCTTACGCTGACGGACGAGACGCAAGTCTACAAGACGCTCAATGCACTTGCAGGAAAGCTCTACTACGACGGATATAAGACGGGGGAGAGGAATCTCAAAGGCGAGGCGATGATCTCTGAAGGTCTGGTCACCTCATCCAAGACGCTGAAAAAGGCAAATATGGACTGGTCGGAAGCAAGCGGTCAAGGTTCGGTAAAGGCTCCTGAGCCGAAGCCGGGCACCGATCCGCAGAAGCCGGGCACCGATCCGCAGAAGCCGGGAACCGACCCGCAGAAGCCGGGAACCGACCCGCAGAAGCCGG